>NZ_JBFAKW010000051.1:0-64796 GCF_040655955.1 Streptomyces sp. NPDC050263
GAAGGAGCGGCGTTCGGTGCGTGCTCTCGCCCGGTGCGGCGAGAGTGCGTGCCGGGCGTCGCGACGCCGCGGAGATCCATCAGAAGCCCCCTAGAGACTCGACGTCCAGGTCAGCTGGCGGACGAGTTCGGCGTCGTCGGACCGGCCCGCGGGCGGCGTCGCGCCGGGCGTGCGCGGCTGCGGCACCTGGACGCCGCGGGAGATATTGCCGCTGACGGTCGTGTTGTGCTCCACGCGCGGCCGGCGCAGCTCCTCGTAACGGGCGAGCGCGGAGTCGAGATCCGGGGCGTCGCGCACGCACTTCGCCAGGATCACCGCGTCCTCCAGCGCCATGGACGCCCCCTGCCCGGTCGCGGGGGAGGCCGCGTGGGCCGCGTCCCCGACGAGCAGGGTCCGCCCGCGCCGCCACGGGGCGCCGTTCGGGATCTCGGTGGCGTTGGTGACCAGGACGGGTTCCGTGGTCGCCGCGACGATGTCCGCGACGCCGGTCGGGTCCTTGCGCAGCAACGGAACGAGCAGGTCACGCCATTGGGCGGGGGCGGCGCCGGCCAGCTCCTCGGCGGTCAGCGGCGCGTCCGCGTCGACCCGGACGAACCAGTACGTCTCCCCGCCGGGTGACGTCATATGGCCGAAGGCGGCCCCGCTGCCGCGGGTCATCGTGATGCACGCGCTCTCGTCCCCGTCGGCCTTCGGCGCGGCGGCGGTGCAGCCGTAGAAGACGCGCTGCCCCGCGTAACACGGCTGGACGGCGGCCTCGGCGGGCCCCGTGGGCGCGGTGACCCGGCGGACCGTGGAGTTCAGGCCGTCGGCGCCGAGCAGCAGATCGCCCGTGGCCGTGCCGCCGTCGGCGAAGCGCGCGGTGACACCGTCCGCCCCGTCCTCGACGGAGACGAGCCGCGCCCCGTGCGCGATCCGGATCCCCCGCCGGACGGCCTCCGCCTGGAGCGCCGCGTTGAGCTCGCCGCGCCGCAGACACCGGTACCGCAGCCGGGGGTCGCCGAACTCGCCCAGCGCAGTGCGCACCACCTCCGCGCCCGTCGCGTCGACGACGCGCATCGAGGTGAGCGGGAAGCCGATCGAGGTCACCGCGTCGGTGGCGTCGATCTGCGCCAGCGCCCGCAGGCCGTTGCTCGCGAGGGTGAGGAACGCGCCGATGTCCTCGGCGGTGTCCGGATGCGCCTCGAAGACGGCGACCTCCTGCCCCGCCTTGCTCAGCGCCAGCGCTGCCGCCGTGCCCGCGATCCCGCCGCCGATGATGAGTACCCGCGCCATGCTGAACACCCCGTTCTTCCGCGTCTCTCCCGCGTACGGACCCGGCGATCGTATGCGCCCGTACCCGCGTCAGCGGCCGCTTCGGCGTCCCAAGGCGTCCAGAACATCGGCCAGTTGGCGCAGCGGCTCCTCGCCGACGATGCGCAGGACGACCGTGTCGGCGCCGGCCGCGGCCAACTCGCCGATGTGACCCACGGCTTCGGCCGCGGTGCCGGAGACGGTGAACACGTCCTCCTGCGGACGGCCGAGCCAGCCGCCGTGGCCCTCGGTGTGCGGGTGGAGCGTGCGGGCGACGTCGTCGGGGTCGTCGCCGACGCAGGCGAAGGCGAGGACGGTCAGCGTGTGGTCGGACCCGGCGCCGCCCTTCGCCGTCAGCGCCCGGGTGTTCGCCAGGTCCTGCGGGCCGTGGCCCTCGGCGATCAGGGTGCCGTCCGCCACCCGGCCGGACAGTTCGAGGGACCGGGGCCGGACCACACCGGCCACCACCGGCGGGACCTGGACCGGCGGATGCACCAACCGGACGCCGTCCAGCCGCACTTCCCGCCCGTCCAGCTCGACCCGCTCGCCGCGCAGCAGCGCGCGCACGGAGGTGATCGTCTCCTCGAGGAGCGTCAGCGGGGAGCGGGGCGCGACGCCGACCGACTCCATCCACTCCCGCACCCCGTGTCCGATGCCGGCCACCAGCCGGCCGGGGAACACCCGGGCCAGCGTGGCCAGTTCCATCGCCAGCAGCGCCGGACTGCGCAACGGGGCCGGGGCGATCCCGATGCCCACCCGCAGCCGCTCGGTCGCGCCCAGCGCCACGGCTGCCGCCGACACCCCGCCGTTCCAACCGAGATCCTCGACCACCCACAGGTCGTCCACCCCGAGCGCCTCGGCCTCCCGCGCGAACCCGGGCAGGCTCTCGGGGGCCCAGTCGCGGTCGAACATGACTCCGATGCGTGCGTTCGTCGCGTCCGTCATACGTCGGAACCTGCTTCCTGTCTCGTGCCGGGCGGCAGAGGCCCCGCCCGGACCGGAGTCGGGGCGGAGCCCTCTGAGGGAGTGGTGCGCGTGGCGGTCAGCCCTTGACGGGCTTCCCGCGGCCCCAGGCCCAGGCGAGGCGGTCCGCGCCGGACTGGTTGGTGGTGGCCAGCCAGGGGCGGGCGGTGGTGCCGGTGAGCGTCTGGAGCGAGTACGTGTCGTCGGTGCGCAGGCCCGGCCAGTACACGGAGCCCATCTTCAGCTCGCGGAAGGTGTCGGTGACGGCCTGGACGTAGTTGACGAAGTTGTCGTCCGGCGTCTTCACGTTGTAGTTCAGGCCGGTCGTCATCGGGGCCCCGAACTCGTCCGCGACGGTCCGGTTCGCGCAGTCGCCGATGCGCACCTTCAGGTCGGCGACCCACTGGTCGTAGGTCGCGTACTCCTTCCAGAACCCGTAGTGGTGCAGCGAGAGGTAGGTGCCCTTCAGGCGCGGGTCGGCGCAGACCGTCGTCACGTGGTCGTTGTACCCGGCGCCGCTGACGAACACCCGGTTGCGCGGCACCTTCGAGTACGTCGACAGCCACTTCGCCGCGATGTCGGCCCACTCCGTGTCGGTGTAGCCGTGCGGCTCGTTCATCGGCTCGAAGTAGACGCGCTTGTCGTTCTTGTACGCCTTGACGACGGTGTCCCACATCGGCCAGTAGCGGGCCGTGTCGTCGATGAAGCCGTCCTTCTGCGCGCCGGTGCCCTCCCAGTAGGAGACGATCACCTTGAACCCCTGGTCCGAGGCCGCGTCGATGACCCCGCGGTAGGACTTCCAGTAGGCGCCGTTGACCGTGTACGGGTTGATCGGCAGTCGCACGGTGTCGGCCCCGAGGTTCACCCGGAACGCGGCGATGATCCGGCTCGCCTTGGCGTAGGTCTGCTTGTAGGTGTCCGAGGTCGACAGGCCGGACAACTGGAGGTAGTCGTCGGCGAAGTTGTCCCGCGGGTCGGCCCAGTTCACGCCCTTGAACGAGGTCGGGTCGAGGGTGGGCGCGGCGGCGGCCGCGTGCGTGGAGGTGGCCGAGGCCGGACTGCCGGCCAGGGTCGCGCCGGTGACGGCGGCGACGGCGACCGCGACGAAGGCGGCACGCAGACGGGGGGAGAGGGAGGACGCTCTGGCGGGGGACTTGCGCATCGACTTGCCCTTTCAAGTTCATGTTTGCGTAAACATGGAGCCCCGCAGTGGCTGATGTTTACGTAAACATAGCGGCGCCGGAATCGTGGCACCCGGGCTGGTGATCGTCAAGGTTTCGCGCACGTAACGTCCGATGACTCGCGTGGCGTATGCGGCGAGCGCGTCGTGGTCGCCGACCACCTCGCCTCCGTCGCCCCGTGCGGGACGGCAAGGATCCCGCTCGGGGTGCGCTCCTCTTCGCGGCGGCCCGGAACCGCTTCGTCGGTGCGGTGAAGGCGTCCGCGCAGGCGTCACGCGCCCAGCGGGTCCAGGGTCAGCGGCTCGATCTTGCCCTCCAGCATCGCGCCCAGGCCCTGCGCCGCGCAGATGTCGGGGCGTTCGGCGATGTGTACCGGCATGCCCGTGGCCTGGCGGAGCATCTGGTCGAAGCCGGGGAGCAGGGCCGAGCCGCCGACCATCATGATCCCGCGGTCGGCGAGGTCGGCCACCAGGTCCGGCGGGCACTCGCGCAGCACCCGGCCGATGCCGTCGAGGACCGCGGTCAGCGGGGTCTCGATGGCGTCCCGGACGGCCGCGGTGTCGACCTGCACCGAGCGGGCGAGGCCCGTGGCGACGTCCCGGCCGTGGATCTCGGTGGACGTCGGCCCGTGCGGGGTGAGCCCGTTGCCGGAGAGGGCGAGCTGCAGCGGCCGGACGGACTGGCTGGGCAGCATCAACTCGTGCTCGTGACGCAGGTGTTGGACGATCGCGTGGTCCACCGCCTCGCCGCCGACCGGAATGCGTTCGGCGGTCACGATCGAGCCCAGGGAGAGGACGGCGACCTGCGTCGCGGCCGCCCCGCACACCATGATCATGGTGGCCTCGGGGCGTTCGACGGGCAGCCCGCATCCGACGGCGGCGGCGATGAGCGTGTCGACCAGCTCCACGCGCCGGGCGCCGAGGCCGACCAGGGTCTCGATCGCGGCGCGCTGGGCCAGCGGGTCGGCGTCGTGCGGCGTGCAGGCGGCGGCGCGCAGGAACGGCTTGCGGCGCAGCTGGCGGCGGATCTTGTCGCCGAGCAGATGCCGCAGCATGCGCTGCGCCATCTCGATGTCGACGACCGTGCCGCCGGAGACCGGGCGCACGACGCGGATGTAGTGCGGGGTGCGGCCCGTCATCTTCTCGGCGAACTCGCCGACCGCGATCAGCGCGCCGGTGCGGGTGTTCACGGCGGCGGCCGACGGCTGGTCGACGACGAGCCCGGCGCCCTTCACGTACACCCGCGTCCGCGCCGCTCCCAGGTCGACGGCGAAGTGGCAGCGGCGCAGCTGCTCCAGACTGGCGGTCATGGCAGGTCCTCCCGAGAGCACAGACCGTGGCGGGGCCGCCGGGCGGTCGGCCTCCCTCGCATCGTGCGGGGGCGGGGCACCGGCCGCCTTCTCAGGGGGGCCGGGCGGGGCGCGGCCGAACGGGTGGGACTACAGGTTCCGGACCGCTTCCAGCACCGGCGTGAGGGAGGGGACCGCCACGTCGCAGCCCGCGCTCAGCAGGGCCTGCTCGACGGTCGGGTTGCGGGCCAGACCGATGAAGCGCAGACCCACGGCCTGGGCGGCGGCGAGCTCGGCGAGCGTGGAGCCGATCACCAACCCCGTGGCGGTGGACGCGCCGAGGAGGCTCAGCGCGCGCAGCAGGCAGTGCGGATCCGGCATGAGGTGGCGGAGGTCGTCGTCGCGGCCGTGCACGCCCTCCAGGAGCGGCAGCAGCCGGTAGGACTCCAGATGGCGGCGGACGGCCTGTTCGCACACGTCCGTGGCGACCGCGACCCGACGCTCGTTCTCGCGGAGCGCGCGGACCAGGGCCACGGAGTGGTGTGTCGTCGGCGCGTCCGGTACGGCGTCCAACTCCAGTCGGTCGAGGCGGTCCCGCAGGACGGGGGCCAGCGGGTCGTGGGCGAAGGCGCGCAGCACGTCGAGGGGGTGCACGAACAGCTCCCGGCCCGCCGACCCGCCCGGAGCGACCGGCGGACGGCCCGCCAGGGCGTCCTCGGGGTCGCGGTGTTCGGCGACGACGGCGAGCAGGTCGAGGGCGGCCGCGCGGGCGGACGTCGCCGTGAACACCCGGGCGAGGGGGCCGTCGAAGCCGAACAGCACGGTCCCGGAGTCGGCCAGCAGGTGCGCCAGCGGGCGGTCGGAGGGGCCGGCCGGCCGGCGCGGCTCGGGAGGCGGGGCGTACTCGGGCGCGAGGGTGACCGCGCAGGTCACCGCCAGCCCCGGCACCGGCCATCTGCCGAGCTGCGCGTTCACCGCCCGCTGGGCGCCGGGCGCCCGGCGGACGGAGTGGTGGCGGGTGATCCGGGCGCCCGTCTCCCGCAGGTGCGCCAGCAGCCGTTCGGACACGCCGACGGCCTCCGCCCGCACGAACGCCACCGGGTCGGCCACCCGCCAGGACAGCTCCACGGCCGCCGCGAACGCGCCCTTTCCGGAGCTGGGCAGGGAGACCCGGTGCAGGGCCTGGTGGGGGGTGAGGTCCACCTCGTAGTACGTGGTCGGGGCGGGCGGGCGTCCTCCGTACGGGTCGGCGGGGTTGAGCAGGGTGAGCGGGCCGTCGGGACGCGTGTGGACGATCGCGGTGCGGCCGGGGGCGGGTATGCCGAGCTGTCTCAGGTCACGGGTGAGCAGCGGCCCCCGCACCAGGTCACGCTCCTCGTCCTCGGCGCGCGGCGCGGGCAGCGGGCAGTGCCAGGCGAGCGGCGGGGCGTCCTCGGCGTCGCCGTACAGGGGGCGGAAGCGGTGCGGGCCGGCGGCGGCGGAACTGTGGGCGAAGGCGTCATGGAGGGCCGGTGGGACGGTGATGAGGACGGGCGCGTCGCCCTGCGGCGCCGGGAAAGGGGTGGGGCCGTCCTGGAACGTCACGCGCAGGCGCGGCGGTTCGGCCAGGTCGGCGAGCGGGCCGGGGAGCCAGCGCAGGGCGGCGGCGAGGACGGGGAGGAGATAGGCGTCGGGGCGGAACCGGACGAAGTAGCCGTCCTTGCGGACGAAGACCTCGTACTGCTGCGGCGTGAGCGCGCCCCGGGCGAGCACTTCGTGCACGGCGACTTCGAGAGTGATCCGGGTCTCGGGGCGGGCGGCGAGGTCGATGTCGACGTCGGTGGTGAAGACAAGCGTGGGGGTGAGGGCGGGGGCGGGGGGTTCCTCCGGGCCCCCGCCCAGCCGCCGTACCGTCTCCTCGCTCACCGTCGCGAACGCCGGACCGGCGCCGTCACCGGCCCCGTCGGCGCCCGTCTCGGCGCGGAACTCGCCCGCCGTGCGGCCCGCTCGTTCGTCGATCAGGCCGCCGATGTGCTCCAGGAGTTCACGGGTGCGGCCGCGTGTCGTGCGCGGCAGGGTGCGCAGGAGGAGGTCGCGGACACCGGGGCGGAACTCGTACGAGCCTGCCGGGCCGGGGGCCGTGGTGAGCATGCCGCTGAGGATCACCTCGGCCAGGTGCTGGGGGCGCGGGTCGCGGTTCACGGCCCGCTGGACCAGGCGCATCACCGGGACGGACGGTACGGCGAGCGCCAGATGACCGGCCAGCCGGAAGGCTTCCGGGGACGCCGTCGCGCGAAACCGCAGGACCAGGTCCTGGGCGGGCAGGGCGGCCGGGTCGGGGGCCTGCCCGTCGGCGGACCGGGACGCGACGGGGGTCGGCGGGAGCCAGGCAGCCGCTCCGGGGGCGCGGGCGCCGCCCGGGCCGGCCACCAGCGCCGCCCAGTTGCCCAGCCAGGGCGCGCCCGGTTCCAGGACCGGCAGGGGCAGCGCCGCGTCGGGCACGGGCCCGGCCTCGGGGTCGGGGTCGAAGGCGTACGGGGTGAACGTGAGCGCGGAGAGCGGGGCCGCCGGGCCGGGGGACGCGAGCAGGCCCGGCTCGGCCGGCAGCGCCGTCGTCGGCCACAGGTGCTCGGGGAGCGGCTGGACGACGGCCAGCGGCATCCGGGTCGCCCAGTGCCGCAGGGTGCCGTACCAGCGCGTTCCCGCCGGGCCGGGGCGCCACTGCGGGCCCATGCAGTCGCTGACGACCAGGGTGACCGTCCGCCCGTCCGCCGGGGCGGGGAGGTGCCGGGCCCGGCCGTCGGGTGTGGCCGGGTGCAGGGTGACCGTGCGGAAGACGCCCGACTGGACGAGCACGGTGTGCAGTTCGCGGACGAGGGGCCGCCAGACCGGCATCGTCGGGCCGGTGTCGTGGACGAGGTGGAGCCGCAGCCAGCGGTCGCGCGCGGGGCGCAGGACCGGCAGCCACACGTCCGGGTGGGCGCCCAGCCGGGCGATGCGGTCGGCCGTCGCCCGCTCGTCGAGCAGCCGGGCGCGCACCGACGGCACGGTCCGCTTCAGCGGGCGCAACGCGCGCTGGAGGGCGAGGGGACGGGGGAGCATCGGCGGCGCGGGGGCGAGGACCGGCCGGTTGCCGGTGCCGGCGGCCCCGGCCCGGTCGGGGAGGTGGAGGGGGACGCGGGCGGCGGGGGTGACCGGCGGGGCGGGACGGTCGGTCGGGGGCGGCACGGGTGCGGCGGCGGGCGGGGCCTGCGTCGGCGTGCTCGCGGCGGCGGCCGTGTCGACCGCGACCTCCGTGGCGCGCGGCTCCTGCGCACTGCCCGGCCGCTCCTCCCGCCCCGGCCTCTCCTCGCCGCCCGGCCCGTCCGACTGCCCCGCCAGCCACAGCAGTTCGGCCAGTTCGCGCGGGGTCGGCGGCGTGTGCGCGGTGGCCGTCAGGAGTGCGGTCAGTCGGGCGACGGCGGAGGAGTCGTCGGCCGGGTGCGCCGGTGTGCCCTCAGAAGCCATCGCCGTCCGCCGTCGTGCTCAGATAGGGCATCAGCTGTTCGGCCAGCGCGTCCCGGGAGTCCGCGTCGAGGCCGGTGACGCCGGTGAGGTAGAGGGCGTTCAGCAGCTGGTCGGTGGCGAGTTCGCCGTCGGCCGCGCGGGTCAGGAAGCGGCCGATGAGGCGCTCCGCCTCGCCGGGCGGGGTGTCCAGGTGGGCCCGGACGATGTCGGTGAGCTGGGCCCGGTCGGGGCGGCGCAGCTTCAGCCGGACGCAGCGGCGCAGGAAGGCCGGCGGGAACTCGCGCTCGCCGTTGCTGGTCAGCACGACGAACGGGAAGGCGCGGCAGCGGACCCGGCCGCGGGTGACGGCGACCGGGGTGTCCGAGCCGTCGGCCGGCACGTCCGCGGTGGCGTCCGTGGCGGAGTGGCGGGCGGCGCGCATGAGTTCGGGGATCTCGTACTGGCCCTCCTCCAGGACGTTGAGGAGGTCGTTGGGGAGGTCGAGGTCGCTCTTGTCGATCTCGTCGACGAGGAGGGCGCGCGGCCGGTCGTAGGGGAGCAGGGCGGTGCCGAGGGGGCCGAGCCGCAGATGGTCCTCGACCCCGCCGCCCCGGCGCTCGAAGTCCCCGTCCGCCCCCGCTCCGGCCCCCGCCCGCGCCGCCTGCCGGGCCGCGTACAGCCGGGACAGCGGGTCGTACTGGTAGAGGCCGTCGGCCAGCGCGGAGCGGCTGGTGATGTTCCAGCGCAGCACCGGGCCGAGGCCCAGCTCGCGGGCGACCGCGTAGGCCAGGGAGGACTTGCCGGTGCCGGGCGGGCCGGTGACCAACAGCGGGCGGCGCAGCACGAGGGCCGCGTTGACGAGCTGGACGGCCTCCGGGGTGGCGACGTAGGAGCGGGCGCGGTGGACGCGGTCGGGCGACACGGCCGCCTCGTCGTCGGCGTCCCGGGGCGGCGGCACGACGGGCTCGCCGTCGAACGCGCGCCAGGGCGGCGGCGCGGGCAGCCGGTCGATGCCGTCGTGCGGCTCGCCGCTTCCGGTGTAGACGGACCAGTGGGGCATGGTTCTCCGAAACGTGGGGGTGGGGCGGTGGGGCGGCGGCTCAGGCCACGGGGGAGTGGGTGTGGGCGGGCGGGCCGCCGTGCGGGTCGGTGAAGACGCGTGGGTCGTCCCACAGCAGCTGGATGTCGTGCGCCCAGTGGCCGTCCTCCGCGTCGGCCTCCTCGCGGAGCGCCAGGACCCGGCGCGGGAGTTCGGCGGGCGGCACCCGGGACAGGCAGGTGTCGAGCTCGTCCAGGAACGTCTTGCCCGCGCATCCGTCCCCGCCGGCGCAGGGCTCGTCGGGCCCGCCGACGCAGCCCTCGCGGGACCAGACGACCATCGGGGCGGGCGCGTTGAGCGAGGTGTCGAAGTGCGGGCGGGTGCGGGGCACGCCCGGGGCGCCGGCGAAACCGGCGAGACAGGCGTCGTCCTGGCGCAGCCGTATCCGCAGCCGGCGGGGTTCCTCGGGGCCGCCGCACTCGACCCGGTGCACGCGCGCGCCCGGCGCGGAGTCGAGCCGGTTCCACGCCCGGGTCAGCTGGTGCCGGACACTCGCCCTGCGGCGCGCCTGGTCGGTGACGACGAGTGGGTACACACAGCCGAGCGGGGTGTCGTCGTCGGGCGCGCTGGCCCAGCGGTCGACGGGCAGGTCGATCCAGTCGCGGGGGAGCGCGAACGCGATCAACTCGTCGCAGCCGGGCGTCAGATACCGGAAGGCGGCCTCGATCCGGTCCTGCACATAGGCGCGCAGCCCGGCCTGCGGGACGGTGTCGGAGCCGACCGGATGCCGGCGGCCCCCGCTGTACGCGGACACCTCGACGCGGACGTGTCCGTCGCCCGCGCCGCTGTGCTGGAGGTCCACGAGGATCGGCGACCAGTCGGGCGCCGCGGCCGTCTCCACAGAGGCCTGGAACATCGACTCCACGTGGGCCGTGAAGCGGGCGACGGTGGCCGCCGCGTCGGCGCCGTCGACCTCGCACAGCACGAACAGGGCGGCCGACCACAGCGAGTCGAACCCCTCGTCCGGCGCGTCCGGGTCCAGCGGGCCCCGGGCGGCCTCGTAGAGCCGCACGCGTCGGGCGGGTGCGCCGGGATCGTCGTCCAGGCCCTCGCGGACGGCGCGTTCGACGAGCTCGCGCAGCCGGGCGCGGTCGGCGGTGCGGTGGTCGGCGGTGGGCACCAGCCCCGCCAGGTCGGGCCAGTAGCGGGCCATGACCTCGACCGGCATCATCCGCCCGTTGTGCACACCCCGGTCGCCGGCGGCCGCGGTGACCATGCCGACGACCTCGCCGGTGTCGGCGAGCGTGACGGCGGCCCCGCTGAACCCGGGCGCGAGCGGCTGCCCGCCGGGCTGCCACGCCTCCAGCTGGATCCACTCGCGGTTGAGCAACTGCGTCGCGGTGATGCGGTACTCGGCGAGCGTGCCCTCGTCGAAGCCGACCGGGAAGCCGTAGACGACGAGCTTGCGCGGCCGGTCGGACCGGTGGGCGTGGGCGTCGCCGACGGGGGCGAGCGCGGCCGGGGCCACGGGGACCTCGTGGGCCAGTTCCAGGACCGCCAGATCGCCCAGGTCGGTCGCCGAGCCGCCCCAGCCGCCGTCGGCGACCACCCGGGCCGGCACGGCCGGCGCGCCGGGGCGCTCCGTGAACGTCACCGTCAGCGTGTCGGCGGCGGCCCGGTGCACGACATGGGCGCAGGTCAGCACCTTGCGCGGGGTGATCAGAAAGCCCGCCCCCGCCACCTCGCCGGCGCTCTCGATCCGGGCGTGCCACTCGGCGCTGCTCATGAGGCGGCGGCGGGCCCCGGCCCCTCCGCGGCCGACGGCGACCAGGTCAGCTTCACCACGAGATGCCCCTCCGCCGTGCCCTTGGCGATGATCGCGCCCGTCTCCGCGGACAGCTTCACCCCGAACTCGATCTCCACTCCGTCGGGCTTGAGCGCCCCGTCCCGGAACACCCGCAGCGCGGACTCGGCGGCCGCGCGCACGCCCTCCAGGGCGCCCTCGAAGGTGCGGGCCGCCTGGACCGTGCCGTCGCCCCGGGCCACCAGCCGCGCACCGGGCCGCGCCTGGGTGACCGCCTCGACGGCGACCACGGCGCCACTGTCGGTCCTGAACTCCACCAGCTCTTCCACTGCGCCCCCGTAGCCCCTTCCCGTTCCGAATGCCCTGCGGCTCTGCGCGCATCCATTGTCAAGGACGGTGCTCGCGATTGTCCCGTGTTCAGTGGGGCCGCGTGGGACGGATCACTCCCAGCTCCGCCAAGTCCTGTGGCCGGACGCGGAGTTGGTCGGCAGTCAGCTCCGTCTCGCTCTCGGGGCGCTTGAGGATGGCGGCGGCGAGTTCCGGGGCGATGACGGAGAAGTAGCTGTCCGGTGTGGCCCAGGTGCGGCCGGGCGCGGCCAGCGCCAACGCGCCGCCCGAGCCGCCCTCGCCGATCACCAGCGTGGTGATCGGGGTGCGGGCGGTGGCCACCACGCCGAACAGCTCCGCGATCGCCGCGCCCGCACCCTGCCGTTCCGCCTCGGCGTCGTTGGCCGCGCCCGGGGTGTCCACCAGGGTGAGCACCGGGATGCCGAGCCGGTCCGCGAGCCGGATCAGCCGGGCGGCCGTGCGGTAGCCGGCGGGCCGGGTCGCCGCCCCGGTCTGCGCGGCGTACGCGACCGTACGGGCGTGGTCACGACCCTGGTGCGTGCCGAAGCCGCACAGCATCCCGGCCGGGTCCGCGCCGCCGCACCGGTCGCCGGAGATCGCGAGCCGGTCGGTGAAGTAGGCGTCCAAGTAGCGTGCGGCGCGCGGGCGTTGCGGCGACCGGGCCCGGTGCACAGCGGCCCATCCGGAGGCCGGCGGATCCGTCGCCCCGAGCGCCTCGGGCACCGGAGCCGGCTCGGCCGAGACGCCCGTCAGCAGCCGCAGCCACCGTCCCAGCGTCTCCCGCAGTTCCTCCGGCCGCACGACCGCGTCCGCCGACCCCGCCGCGACCTGCGCCTCGGACGTGTAGGCGGTCGGGTCCGCGTCCGGCGGCCGGACCCGCGACCCCGCGAAGCCGACCTGCGCGCCCGGCAGCGCCAGCACCACGTCGGCGCCCGCGCCCAGGGTGGCCCAGCCGCCGCCGGTCGTCGGGTCCCGCAGGACCGCGACCTGCGCCAGCCCGGCTTCCCTCGTCAGCGCCGACTGCCGGGCCACCCGCTGGAGTTGGGTGAGGGCGAGCATGCCCTCCTGCATCCGGCTGCCGCCCGTGGCGACCAACGGCACGACCGGCAGCCGGTGTTCACGGGCGTAGCGGTAGGCCGCCTCCAGACGGTCGCCGGTGCGCACGCCCAGCGAACCGCCCAGGAAGCCGAACTCGAAGGCGATCAGCACGGCCCGCGTGCCCTCGACGCTCGCGGTGCCGCAGACGACGGACTCCGACTCGCCGGTGCGCCGGGCGGCCCGGGCCCGCGAGTCGTCGTAGCCTGGCCAGGCGAGGGGACCGTCGGGGCCGAAGTCCCGCTCCTTGTGGGCGAGTTCATGGGCGAGTTCATGGAAGTCGTCGGCGACGAGGGCGATGACCTCCCGGGCGCTCGCCCGCTGCCGCGTCGTCATGAGGGCAGCGCCCGCTTCATGATCTTCCCCATGTCGTTGCGGGGCAGCGCGTCGAGATACCGGACCACGCGGGGCCGCTTGTGCGGCGCGAGCCGACGGGCCACATGATCGGCCAACTCCCGCCCGCCCGGCGGCGACTGCGGATCCGCCGGCACGATCCAGGCGACGATCCGCTCCCCGAGGTCCGCGTCCGGCTCCCCGGTGACGGCGGCCTCGCGCACGCCTGGATGCTCCAGCAGCGCGTTCTCGATCTCACCGGCCCCGATCTTGTACCCGCCGCTCTTGATCAGATCGGTGGCCATGCGCCCGACGATCCGGACGTAACCGTCGGGATCGCGCACGGCCACATCCCCGGTACGGAACCAGCCGTCGGCGGTGAAGGCGGCGGCGGTCGCGTCGGGACGGTTGAGGTACTCGGTGAACAGGTTCGGCCCGCGCACCTGGATCTCCCCGACGGTCTCCCCGTCGTACGCCGTCACGACGGTTCCGTCCTCCTCCACCAGCCGCAGCTCGACGCCCGGCAGGGGCACCCCGACGGTCCCCGCCCGGGCCTCCCCGTCCGCCCGGACACTGGTGTTCATCAGCGTCTCCGTCATGCCGTAGCGCTCGATCACCCGTCGTCCGGTCGCCGCCGCGATCCGCTCGTGGTCGTGCACGGGCAGCGCGGCCGAACCGGACACCAGGAGCCGGGCGCGGCCCAGCGCCTTGGCCGACTCGGGCTGCTCGGGGAGGTCCTGGGCGATCCGGTGGTACATCGTCGGGACGCCGAACAACATGGTCGCGCCGTCGTTCAGCTCCCGGGCCACGCCCTCGGTGGTGAAACGGCCCAGGTGACGGACCGAGCCGCCGCGCCGCAGCGGGCCGAGGACGCCGAGGACCAGGCCGTGGACGTGGAAGAGGGGAAGGCCGTGCACCAGCACGTCTTCGTCGGTCCACTGCCAGGCGTCGGCGAGCGCGTCCAGGGTGGTGGCGACCGCCCGGCGCGGGATGACCGCCCCCTTCGGCGGGCCGGTGGTGCCGGACGTGTAGACGACGAGGGCGGGGCCGTCGGCCGGCGCCTCACTCCCGGGCGCGCTGCCCGTGCCGTGCACGTCGACCTCGACCAGCTCCAAGTCCCTTACCGGTGAGGGAAGTTCGGTGCCCGGCGCGACCAGCACCAAGGTCGGCGCACTGTCGTTCAGGATGTGCCCGAGTTCCTTCTCCCCGGACTTCGGGTTCAGCGGTACCGCGGCGACGCCCGCCTCCAGCGCCGCCACCACGGCCACCGCGGTCTCCAGCTCCGGCGTCGCCCAGACGGCCACCCGGTCGTGGCCCGCGAGCCGCCCGGCCAGCGCGCCGGTCGCGGCGGCCAGCTCCGCGTACGTGAGGGAGCGGTCGCCGAACCGCAGGGCGGGCCGCCCCGCCGAAGCGCCCGTCAGGGCCGGGAAGAGAGAGGACACGCGTCATGCTCCTTAGCTGTCACTGCCTGCGCTTGCTGCGGGCTGCCTGCTGCGGGCCGCCTGCTGTCTGCCGCCTGCCGGGCCTATCCGAACCCTGGCACGACCATCACCAGCCACACCACCGCGGGCACGACGGCGACCACGACGCCTCCGTAGATCATCAGCTGCCTGAAGAAGCGCTCGCGGTCGACGTCCGGCGCCGCGGCCAGCACGAGCGCGCCGTTCGTCGAGAACGGGCTGACGTCCACGACCGTCGCCGACACCGCGAGCGCGGCGATCATGCCGACCGCCCCGATCTCGCCCTGCGCGAGGAACGGCACGGCCAGCGGGATCAGCGCGCCCATGATCCCCACGGAGGAGGCGAACGCGGACACGATCGCGCCGATGTAGCAGAGCAGCACCGCCGCCAGCAGCGGGACGCCGATGCCGCCCACGCCCTCGCCGGCCCACTTGATGGTGCCCATCTCGTCCAGGACGCCGACGTAGGTCAGGACACCGCAGATCAGCAGCACCGTCGACCACGCGATCTGGCCCACCGCCTTGCGGCTGTCCTCCGGCCAGAAGGTGCTCAGCAGGACGGCGAGGGTGATCGCGGTCAGCCCGGCGTCCAGATCGAAGGCGAGCACGGCGACGACGAGGGCGACCAGCGCCCCGAGGGTGGCGACCCGGGCCGGGGTGAGGCCGACGGGGACGGCGGGAGCGACGGCCGGGGCCGCGACGACGGTTGCGGTGCCGGAGGGGTGCGTGGCCGTCCCGCCCGGGGCCGGGGCATCCCCCGTCTCGGGCTCGTCGGGCACAGCGTCGGCCTGCGGACCCGGCGGTGACGGCGGCCGCCCACAGCAGCCTCCTCGCGGAGTTCATGCGCTCCATCGCCGACCAGATCGCCGAGAGCCGCACCGAGTCCCTGCGCCAGCAGGGCCGGCCCGCCCGCTCCCTCGCCCAGCACCGGGCCATCGTCGACGCGATCGCCGCCCGGCAGCCCCGGCAGCCGGCCACGGCGATGCGCCGCCACGTCCGCACGGTGGCGAAGGTGCGGCTGCTGGACTGGGAGCCGGGCGAGGACGAGAGGGAGGGCGAGGACTGACGGCTGCGGCGTCGGCCGTTAGCCTGCACAGGTGCGCGAACGACGCACGGACGTACGAGAACGGAGTCCTGCCGTGCCCCGAGTCGCCCTCGTCACCTACGACCCCCGGCCGGAGCCGAGCAAGGACCGCGATCTTCCCGTGCTGCGAGCCGCGCTGGAGGCGGCGGGAGCCGAGGCCGACGCCGTGATCTGGGACGACGACCAGGTCGACTGGGCCTCCTACGACCTCGCCGTCATCCGCTCGACCTGGGACTACAGCTGGCGGGCGGACGAGTTCACGGCGTGGGCGGAGCGGTGCGGCAAGTTGACGCGCCTGGCGAACCCGGCCGCCGTCGTGCGCTGGAACAGCGACAAGCACTACCTCGGGGAGCTCGCGGCGGCCGGGGTGCCCACGGTCCCCACGCGCTACCTCGCCCCGGGCGAGACCGTCGGCCCCGACAGCCCCGACGCGCTGCCCGGCGACCACGAGTACGTCGTCAAGCCCGCCTCCGGGGCCGGCGCCCGCTACGCCGCCCGGTACACGCCCGAGCAGCACGAGACGGCCGTCCGGCACCTCGCGCGGATGCACGCGGAGGGGCTGACGGCGATGGTTCAGCCGTATCTGCGCGGCATCGACACCGGCGGCGAGCGGGCCCTGCAGTTCTTCGGCGGACGTCTCCTGCACGCCAGCCGCAAGCGGGCGGTCCTGGCTCCCGGCACCGCCTTCGACGCGGACAAGGTCGCCCACCCCGGTCTGGAGCCCTGGACGCCGACGCGGGCCGAGCTCGCCGTCGCCGAGCGCGCCCTGGCCGCCGTGCCGGACGCGCCCGAGCTGCTCTACGCGCGGGTCGACCTGGTGGACGGCGACGACGGCGAACCGCGCGTGATGGAGCTGGAGCTGGTCGAGCCGAACCTCTTCCTGTTCCTTCACCCGGAGTCGGTGTCGGCCGTCGCGGCGGCGATCCTGACGGCGGCGGCAACCCCCTGACCGCCTCCTGACCGCCGCCTTCGGATCCCCCTGTTCCCCTGTTCCCCTGTTCCCCTGTTCCCCTGTTCCCCTACTCCCTGGCTGTCGTCCGTTGCAGCAGTCCCCAGGTGAACTCGGAGATGACCTTCCGTTCCACCCCCCTGCCGTCGGGTGCGGAGTAGGCCAGGCCCCAGCGGGTGGGTGCCGTGCCCTCCAGGGGTTGGGCCGGGGCGAAGGCCTCGGCGACCTCGTCGACCGTGCAGGACCAGGGAGTGAGGTCGGCGAGACTCGTCAGGGTCGGCGGCTCGGCGTGCGGGGAGCGGACCAGCCACTCGTTCCAGGCCATGCCGTTCGGGGCGACCAGCACCTCGAAGCGCAGCTCGGGCCAGAGCTGGACCGGCCAGAGCCAGGCCTCGCAGTCGAGGTCGCCGACGCGGCGGGGGGTTCTGGACTCCGGTTCCCCGAGGACCGTGCGGTAGCGGGAGAGCGCGCCCCGTGAGTGCGGGGAGTGGGTCATGGCCTGCCACCGCTTGTTGGCCTCCCGCATCTGGGTCAGGGAGACGCCGAGGCCGCGGCGCGCCGTGTCCACCAGTTCCGGGTTGTGGTCGTTCATGCGGCGCAGCAGGACGAGTTGGAAGTCGAACGATGCGAAAGAGCCGGCAAGGCGCTTCTGGGTCGGCATGCCCCCCATCCTGGCCCACTCGCGCGTTTCACGACCATTGCCCAGCGGAAAGCCATATGACAGCCTGTGTTCGTCATGCCGATCGCCTGTTGATATCTCGAACACAGGCACTGAGACGACTACCTAAGGGAGGGGGCCGGACATGGGACGCCTCGTACCTGCCGTGACCCGAGCTCTCGACATTCTCGAGCTCTTCCTCGACGGGGACGGTTCGCTCTCCGCCCCCGACATAGTGCGCAAGCTCCAGCTTCCACGCACCACCGTGCACGAACTCGTGACCACGCTCTCGGCGCGGTCGTACATCGTTGCGGTTCCCGGACAGCCCGGACGGTACCGCCTGGGGGTCCGCCCGTACCAGCTCGGCAGTCGCTACGCGGAGCAGCTCGACCTCGCCGCCGAGGGTCAGCACGTCGCCCGGTCCGTCGCTGAAACGTGTGACGAGACGGTCCACGTCGCGATCCTCGAAGGCGCCGACGTCATCTACATCGCCAAGGTCGACTCGACGCACGCGGTCCGGATGGTCTCGGCCGCGGGCCGTCGGCTGCCCGCCCACTGCACCTCCGTCGGCAAGATGCTGCTGGCCTCGCTCGCCGAGCCGGAGCTCAGCGCGCGCATCCCGGACGACGCCGACCTCGTCCGGATGACCCCCAACAGCATCACCGAGCCCGACGCCCTGCGCGCGGCCCTGACGGAGATCCGCGAGCGCGGGGTCGCCGTCGAGAGCCGCGAGTCCAACCCGGACGTCAGCTGTGTGGCGGCCCCGGTGCGCGACCGCACCGGTCAGGTCGTCGCCGCCCTCTCCATCTCGGTGCCGATGATCCGCTGGAGCGACGAGCGCCGCGTCGAACTGGAGCAGCTCGCAATCAAGGGCGCGGCCGAGCTCTCCGAGCTCCTGGGCTACCGGAGCGTGGCATGACGAAGATCACCACCGCCTACGAGGTCGCGGTCCGGGCCGAGGCGACCCTCGGCGAGGGCCCGACCTGGGACCCGGCCGCCGGCCGGCTGCTCTGGCTCGACATACTCGGCTCCCGGCTGCACACCTACGACCCCGCGACCGGCCGCCGCACGGTCCGGGTGACCGACCAGCACGTGGGCGCGGCCAAGCCCCGCGCCGGCGGCGGCCTGGTCCTCAACCTGCGGGACGGCGTGGGCCTTCTCGACGCGGACGGCGGCTTCCGCTGGCTGCACCACGAGCCGGTCCCCGGCCGCCGCGCCAACGACGCGGCCGTCGCCCCCGACGGCTCCCTCTGGGCCGGCACCATGCGCTACGACGAAGCGCCCGGGGGCGGCACCCTGTCCCGGTTCACGGGGGACGGCACGGTCGAGGCGGTCCTCGACGACGTGGCGGTGAGCAACGGGACGGGCTGGAGCCCGGACGGCACGCTGATGTACTACATCGACTCGCCGACCCGCCGCGTCGACGTCTTCGACCGCGCGCCGGACGGACGGGTGTCCGGCCGCCGCCCCCTGGTCGAGATCGAGGACGGCGCCGGCTTCCCCGACGGCCTCACCGTCGACGCCGACGGCTGTGTGTGGGTGGCGCTGTGGGACGGGGCGGCGGTCCGCCGCTACACGCCGGACGGCGAACTGGACCGCGTGATCGCCCTGCCCACGCCCCGCGTCACGGCCTGCGCGTTCGGCGGCACCGACCTGACGGACCTGTACATCACCACGGCCTGCGTGGGCCTGACCGCCCCCCACCCGGTGGCGGGCTCACTACTGGTGATCCCGGGAGCGGGGAAGGGCATGCCCCAGCCGCCGTTCAAGGGCTGACCCGGCCGACACCCGCCGACACCCGCGGGCATGCGTGCGGCCGGGGGCGGCTGGGGGCGGCTCACGACCCGCCGAGGGCAGCACCCCGCCGCCGGTCCGCGCACCCCGCCCCGCCCCCGACAGCCGCGCCTACTCCAACCTCGCCCGCTTCAACTCGTCCCCCGTCAGCGGCGGCCCGCTCAACGCGGGCTTCAACGACCCCACGGCGGCAGCCAACAGCACCGACGGGGTCAACAGCACCTGCGGGCCGCGCTCCAGCGACGTCACGTCCGTCACCCGGCGGGCGATCCGGCCGCTGCCGGTGGCCGTGTGCATCAGGCGGCCGACGTACGCCGACTGGAGCCGGTCCCGCAGCGTCGGCCCGTTCTCGGTCGCGCCCGGGTAGAACACGTCCTGTCCGACCGCGAGGTCCCACGCGGTCCGGGCCGGCCGGGCCACCGCCTTCTGGACGCGCCGGGACAGCCCGGGCGAGTCCCACCCGTGCCGCCGGACGACGTCCCGCAGCGCCACCGCGCTCTGCGCGGCGACCGCGAGACCGTGGCCGTAGAGCGGGTTGTACGCGGCGAGGGCGTCCCCGAGGACGGCGAAGTTCTCCGGCCAGGCGCGCATCCGCTCGTAGAAGTGACGGCGGTTGACGGTGGTCCGGGTGTACGACACGTCGGACAGCGGCTCGGCCTGTTCCAGGAGCTGCCCGATCACGGGGTGGCGCAGTTCCTCACGGGCGAAGCGGACGAAGTCGTCGCCGGCGGCGGAGGGTTCGCCGCCCCTGGTGCCGTTGAGGGTGACGATCCAGCGGCCGTCCTCGATGGGCAGCAGAAACCCCGCCCGCCCGGGCCGGCCGTCCCGCGGGTCGGGCTGCACGTTGACGATCGGGTACCCGGACCGCGCCGGCTCGGGCGCGAGATACAGCCGACTGGCGTACGCCAGCCCGGAGTCCACCTCGCGCCGCTCCACCGACGGCAGTCCGAGCTCCGTCAGCCAGCCCTCGGCCCGCGATCCCCGTCCGGTCGCGTCGACGACGAACTCGGCCGGGATCACCCGCTCCGCGCCGGATCGCTCCTGCGCCCGTACCCCGGTGACCGCCCCCGCGTCCCCGACGAGCCCCACCGCCTCGGTTCCGGACAGCAGTTCGACCCGGTCGTCGGCGAGGACCTGCGCGCGGACCGTCGCGTCCAGCAGGTCGCGGCCGGCCAGGATCACGTGGTGGGACTCGGGCCAGCGGCGGAACCAGCCGCGTGCGCCCAGGACGACCATGTCCGTGGTCACCGGGGACCGGCGCGCCCCGACGGCCTGGAGCGCCTCGACGATGTCCGGCAGCAGTTCCGCCACCGCCCGCACCCCGCCCGACCACAGCATGTGGGCGTGGCGGGCCTGCGGCAGCCCCTTGCGGGGCGCGGGGCCGTCGGGCAGCACGTCCCGCTCGACGACGACGACCCGGTCGGCGAGGCCGGTCAGGGCGCGTGCCGCGAGCATGCCCGCATGGGATCCCCCCAGGACTACGGCGGTTCTGGCGGGGTTGGAGGGTTCACTCATGCGTGGACAAGCTCTCTGCCGGGGCGTTCGCGCGGGCGCGCACCGCCTGGATGTCGTCGGGGTGGCGAAGGACGAGGGACACGGCCTGGATCTCCCGCAGGAGGTAGGTGGTGTCGGCGCAGGGCGGGGCAGCGGGGGAGGAGGGGGAAGACGGAGCGGCGCGGGAGGCGGCGCGCTCCTGAGCGGGCTCCTGAGCGGGCAGGAGCGACCGCTGCTCCCTCGCCTCGACGGCGTCCAGGAGCGTCACCGCGGCGGCCAGCGCCTGGGCGGTCCCGCGCTCGAAGCCGAGGGCGACGGCGGCGTCGTAGGACCGGGCGCGCAGGTCGTCGTCGAGGTGCCGGGCCAGTTGGAGGAGCGCGTCGCGGATGAACGTCTCGCGGCGGATCAGCCGCAGTTCCGGGGTGGCGCGCAGGTCGAACGGCTCGCGCCCGCCCGCGACGGTCCGGATCAGCCGGGACAGGGGCCCAAGGCTCCGGTACCGGCGGCGGATCCGCCACCGCTCCTGGAGGTACTGGCCGGCGTGCGGGACGATGAAGCCGATCGCGACCAGCGTGGCGGCGATACAGGCCGCCGACGGCGCGATGCCGGTGTTCAGCCAGTCCAGGTCGTGTCCGGTCCAACGGGCCGCGACGGCCGTCAGCTTGGCCGCGCTGAACAGCAGGTTCGTCACATAGCCGGCCCCCAGGAACCTGAGGCCCCAGCGCAGCCAGGCGTCGAGGCCCTCGGTGCGGCTCCAGTTCCACACGAGCCGGGCCGTGACCGAGCAGGCCACCG
Organism: Streptomyces sp. NPDC050263; assembly: GCF_040655955.1. Classification (NCBI taxonomy): domain Bacteria; kingdom Bacillati; phylum Actinomycetota; class Actinomycetes; order Kitasatosporales; family Streptomycetaceae; genus Streptomyces; species Streptomyces sp. NPDC050263. The sequence continues at coordinate 21,041 of NZ_JBFAKW010000051.1, forward strand.
TGTGCGCGACCAGGTAGAGCAGGATCTCCTCGCGCATGAACGGCGTGTTGGCGTAGTAGGTGTCCAGGTCCCGGATCCGCTCCACGGGGACGTCGGCGAGCGCGAACAGCACCCACAGCGCGACCACCACACCGGCGTAGACGGAGACCACCCAGCGGGTCGCGCGCCGGGTCTGCGCGGAGCGCTCCGTACGGCCGTTGCGCCAGGCGATGATCAGCAGCAGCCAGGACGCGGACAGCGCGGTGAGCAGCGAGTACACCCAGGGGGCCGCGATGTTCGGCACGCCGGTGACCCGGTTGGTCCAGGCGATGGTCTTCGGGGCCGCGAACACGAACACCGCGCAGGCGAACACCAGCAGGCCGCCGACGGCGCGCAGCAGCGGGTCCCGCCAGAGCTTGAGGATGCTGGGCAGCTTGATGGCGAGAGCCGCGCCCAGGACCACGGTGGGCAGCCAGAACGAGATGTACATGCCGTGGCTCACCGCGCCGCACCCCGGCGTCCGCGATAGCCGAGGGTCCGCTGGACGGCGGAGGTCTCGGCGGCGGATCCCGCGGATCCGGCAGATCCGGCGAGGCCGTCGGGGCCGGCGAGTCCGGGCGTTCCGGAAGCCGTCGCTCCGGTGTCGGCGGGCAGGTAGCGCCGGACGCGGGCCGCGAGCCGGTGGCCGAAGTCGTCGGCCTCGGCCTCGTCGTCCGCCCGGGAGCCGTTGCGGGCGGCGACGGTCAGCGCGATGGCGTCCCAGCCGGAGCGGTCGGCGATCCGGTCGGCGAGAACGCCCGCCGCGGCCCTGCCGACACCGTGGTGACGGTGCCGGTGCCCGGCGTGCAGATGCCACAGCTCATGGCCGAGGATGACCAGTTGCTGCACGGCCTCGGCCCGCTCCTCGACGATGACCAGGTCGAAGTCCTGGAACTCCACCCACAGCCCGGTCACTTCGAAGGCGTCGGGGAAGCACTCGAATCGCAGGTCGACGGGCCGTCCGCCGCGCAGCGCGGACATCTCCTCGCACAGCGCCCGGCACACGTCCCGCGCACCGGAGGGTCGACAGGGGCGGGCCCGCAACGCGGCGGCGAGATCGCCGGTCAGCTCGCGCATGGCGGGTCCGGTCCTCGCGCGCCGCAGCATCGAGGCGAACCGGGCCGCCCTCCCGCGCGCGCCCGCGACGTCCATCGGCTCCCCCTTCTCGACCGCTGTACGGCGGCCCGTTCGAGACTACGCGGCCGGTCGTGTCCGCGTCACGAGAAGTCGTTGAGGGCGTAGGGAGGCGCAACGAGTAGAAAGCGCTATCAGAGATCCTGTCGAAAGCATTGACGTGCAAGCGCTTCGAATTTACGGTCCGTTCGAAGTTACGAGCGGAATCCGAAATCCCGAACAAATGGTCACCGACGGTAACGGCAACGGCAACGGCAACGGCAACAACGACGACAGCACCAACGATGACAGGGGCAAGGTATGGGACAACCTGGCCTGAATCGCAGGCGACTGCTCGCCGCCGCGGGCGGACTGGCGGTCGCGGGCAGCTTCGGCTTCGCGGCCCTCGGTTCGGGAGCCGACGCGCTCGCGTCCGGCGCGCGCACCCGCGTCCGCTACTGGAACCTCTTCCAGGGTGGCGACGGGGCCAACCAGGTCGCGATGGTGGACGCCTTCCGCAAGGCGAACCCGGACACCGCCGTCAAGGACTCCACGCTCGCCTGGGGCGGCCCCTACTACACCAAGCTCGCCATGGCCGCCGCCGGAAACCGCGCCCCCGACCTCGGCGTCATGCACCAGGGCCGCATCCCCGGCTTCGCGCCCGGCCGCCTCCTCGACCCCTGGGACGTCGACCTCCTCGCCGAACACGGGGTGCGGGAGGCCGACTTCAACCCGGTGCTGTGGCAACGCGGCGTCGTGGACGGCAAGTTGTACGCGCTGCCGCTCGACATCCACGTCCAGCTGAACTTCTACCGCAAGGACGTCTGCGAGAAGGCCGGCCTCCTCGACGCCGACGGCCGCCTCCCCACGGCCACGTCGACCGACGACTGGTTCGAGATCCTCAAGGCGGCCAAGGGGCAGCTGAAGAAGGGGCAGCAGACGCTCGGCCTGCACGCAGGCGACCAGAACTTCTGCTGGTGGTTCTTCGTCGCCTTCTACCAGCAGCTCGGCGGAACCTACTTCGACGACGACCGGACGACCCTCACCTTCGACACCGACAGGGCCACCCAGGTCCTGGAGTTCCTCCGCAGACACGTCACCGACGGCTATGTCACCGTCGGCGAGGCGGACGGCGAGGCCTTCCTCGCCGGTTCGCCCTTCACCTGGGAGGGCAACTGGTCGGTGCCGTACTTCGACGGCGAGAAGGTCGAGTACGGGGCCCAGCCGCTGCCCCCGGTGTTCGGCGCCCCGGCCACCCACGCCGAGTCGCACTCCTTCGTCCTGCCCCACCAGGCCGGCCGCGGCGGGGAAGCGGACGACGGCGCGTACCGGCTCGCCGCCTACATGGTCACCCACGCCACCACCTGGGCCAACGGCGGCCATGTCCCCGCCTATCTGCCCACCTTCGAGGACCCGGCCTATCTGAGGCTCGCCCCGCAGAACGAGTACTCGCGCCCGGCGATGGACCACCAGGCCAACGAACCCCACATCTGGTTCGCCGGCTCCACCGGCATCCTCGCCCAGCGCGTCGGCCCGATCGTCGCCGCCTCCAACCTCGGCTCCACCGCACCGGACGCGGCGGCCCGCCGGATGAAGTCGACGCTTCAGCAGCTGCTCACCATGAAGAACCCGATGGACGGCCGCACGGCAGCCGAGGAGCTGAAGGGAGCGAGCGCATGAGCACCCACACCGGCGCGCACATGAGCGCGCACACGAGCACGCTCGCGCATGCCGGGACGCTTGGGTCGCGCACCGCTGCGGCGGCCGACTCCGCCCGCGCCCGCTGGGGACGCCGCTTCCAGCACGGCGGCTGGTTCGTGGCCCCCTTCTTCGTCCTCTACGGCCTGTTCGTCGTCCTGCCGGTCGTCCGCGGCCTCTACCTCAGCTTCACCGACGCCAACATCTCCGGGGACCACACCGGCTTCGTCGGCCTCGACAACTACCGCGAGGCGCTGAAGGACGACCTGGTCTGGGACTCGCTCCGGCACAGCGTGCAGTTCACGCTGTACGTGGTCCCGGCGATCGTGGTGCTGGCTCTGCTGATGGCCCTGATCGCCCACCACACCGTGCACTTCAAGTGGCTGTGGCGACTGTGCTTCTTCGCGCCGTTCCTGCTGCCCTCCGCGGTCATCGGCAACCTGTGGTGGTGGCTCTTCCAGCCCACCAACGGCATGGTCAACCACGTCCTGGGCTGGGACACCCCGTGGCTCACGCAGAAGTCGACGGCGATGCTCGCGGTCGTCATCGCGACCGTGTGGTGGACGGTCGGCTTCTCCTTCCTCCTCTACCTGGCCGCCCTCCAGAACATCCCCCAACACCTCTACGAGGCCGCCGAGTTGGACGGCGCGAACGCGTTCCAGCGGATGTTGCACATCACCGTGCCCAACCTGCGCAACATCACCGGGCTGGTCTTCGCCCTGCAGATCCTCGCCTCGCTCCAGGTCTTCGACCAGGCGGTGGTGATGTACCAGTTCGGGCCGGGACCTGAGGAATCGACCCGCACCTTCGTCCAGTACACCCTCGAACAGGGCTTCACCAGCTACCGCGTGGGCTACGCCTCCGCGATCTCCTTCATCCTCTTCATCATCGTCGCGGCCGTCGCCCTCGGGCGGATGTGGCTGCTGCGCAACCGCGAGGAGGGCACGCCCCGATGACGACCCCGACGACTGACCGCCTCCGCAGGCCGCGCAGCACGTGGACCCCGGCGCAGATCGCCCTGACCCTGGTGGCGGCGACCCTCTCCCTGATCTGGCTGACCCCGCTGGCCTGGGCGCTGTCCACGTCGCTCAAGACGCCCACCGACTCGGTGACCTCCCCGCGCTGGATCCCGCAGGACTTCACCGCGGAGTCCTGGAAGGCGGTGATCGAGGCCGGCGACATCCCCAACTGGTTCGTGAACTCGGTGGTCGTGTCGGTCTGCGTCACCTTCATCGTGCTGGCGGTCGCCTCCCTCGCGGGCTACGGCTTCGCCCGCACGGAGTTCCGGGGCAAGTCGGCCCTGCTGGCGCTGACGATGGCGGGCCTGATGTTCTCCCCGGCGATCCTCGGCGTCCCGCTCTTCACCACGGTCCAGTCGCTCGGCATGGTCGACACCTACTGGGGCATGATCCTGCCGCAGTGCGCCCCGGCCGCGATGGTCTACATCCTCTACAAGTTCTTCCAGTCGCTGCCCCGCGAACTGGAGGAGGCGGCGTTCATCGACGGCGCGGGCCGCTGGCGGATCTTCCTCACGATCGTCCTGCCGCTGTCCAAGCCCTCCCTCTCGGCGGTGGGCATCTTCACCTTCATCGCCTCCTGGAACAACTTCCTCTGGCCGTACATGGTGACCAACAACCCCGACCTGATGACCATGCCCAACGGCATCGCCACCGTGCAGAACGCCTTCGGCATCGTCTGGCCCCAGCTCATGGCCGGCGGTCTGCTGGCGGGCCTTCCGCTGATCGTCGTGTTCGTCTTCTTCCAGAGCCAGATCGTCAAGGGCGTGGCCCACACGGGGCTGGCGGGACAGTAAGGAGATCCGGTGCGCCTCAGTCTCAGATCCGCGACGACCCTGCTCACCGCGGCGGTCGTCACCCTGCTCCCGGGCACGGCCCGGGCCGACGTCGCCTACCCCGACCCGCAGCCGATCACGGGACAGCAGATCATCCACGACCCGACGGTGCTCCGCCTCAAGTCCGGCGGCTATGTGGCCTATTCGACCGGCGGGATCATCGGGGCCCGCACCTCGAGGGACCGTGTCCAGTGGGACGACGCGGGCAACGCCTTCGCACAGCCGCCGAGTTGGTGGTACGAGTACAACGACACCGGCGACCCCTGGGCCCCCGACCTCTCCTACCGGGCCGGCCGCTACTGGCTGTACTACGCGGTCTCCTCCTGGGGCGCCAACCACTCCGCGATCGGCGTGGCCACCTCCCCGACCGGCCTCCCCGGCACCTGGACCGACCACGGCAAGGCCTTCGCCTCCGAACGCACCGACGACTTCAACGCCATCGACCCGGCCCTGATCCAGGCCGACGGTCGCCTGTGGATGAGCTTCGGCTCGTACTGGACGGGCATCCGCATGGTCGAACTCGACCCGAGAACGGGCAAGGCCCGCCCGGACGCCCCGGTCCACCACATGGCGACCCGCCCGGACGCCCCCTACGCGGTCGAGGGCCCGTACATCGTCAAGCACGGCCGCCACTACTACCTCTTCGCCTCCTACGACACCTGCTGTGCGGGGGTGAACTCGACGTACCGGATCAGGGTGGGCAGATCGACGTCGGTGACGGGCCCCTACGTGGACAGCGCGGGCAAGCCCCTGCTGGAGGGCGGCGGCGACCTGCTGCTGGCGGGCCATGGCCGCTACGTCGGCCCCGGCGGAGAATCGATCTTCAAGGACAGGGGCAGAGACGTCCTGGCGTACCACTACTACGACGCAGAGGACGGCGGCGCCCCGAAGCTGGGGCTCAACACCCTGAACTGGACAAAGACCGGCTGGCCAGCAGTCTTATAGGGGCGCGAGCAACCCCCGCCCGCCCGCACCCGCCGACGAAACCGCACCCCCTCCCCGAAAGGCGCACATGCACACCGCCCACTTCACCCTCGACCCCGCCTTCGAGGTCGGCGAAGTAAACCCCCGTCTTTTCGGCAGCTTCGTGGAACACCTCGGCCGCTGCGTGTACACAGGCCTCTTCGAACCGGACCACCCCACCGCCGACGAGGCGGGCCTGCGCCAGGACGTCCTGGAGCTCGTCCGCGAACTCGGCGTCACCGCCATCCGCTACCCCGGCGGCAACTTCGTCTCGGGCTACAAGTGGGAGGACTCGGTCGGCCCGGCCGAGGACCGCCCGCGCCGTCTGGACCTCGCCTGGCGCTCGACGGAGACGAACCGCTTCGGACTCTCCGAGTACATCGCCTTCCTGAAGAAGGTCGGCCCGCAGGCCGAGCCCATGATGGCGATCAACCTCGGCACGCGGGGCGTCGCGGAGGCCCTGGAACTCCAGGAGTACGCCAACCACCAGGCCGGCACGGCGCTCTCGGACCTGCGCGCCGACCACGGCGACAAGGACCCCTTCGGCATCAAGGTCTGGTGTCTGGGCAACGAGATGGACGGCCCCTGGCAGACCGGCCACAAGACCGCCGGGGAGTACGGCCGCCTCGCCGCCGAGACCGCCCGCGCCATGCGCCAGATGGACCCGTCCGTGGAACTGGTCGCCTGCGGCTCCTCCAGCCAGTCCATGCCGACCTTCGCCGAGTGGGAGGCGACGGTCCTCGCGGAGACGTACGACCTGGTCGACTACATCTCCCTGCACGCCTACTACCAGCCGCAGGACGGTGACGTCGACTCCTTCCTGGCCTCCGCCGTCGACATGGAGTCGTTCATCGAGAACGTCGTCGCCACCTGCGACCACGTCGGCGCGAAGCTCAAGTCCAAGAAGAAGATCAACCTCTCCTTCGACGAGTGGAACGTCTGGTACATCTCGCAGTGGCACGCGATCGAGGACTCCGCCGCGCGGGACTGGGCGGAGGCCCCGCGGCTGCTGGAGGACAACTACAGCGTCATGGACGCGGTGGTCTTCGGCTCGCTGCTCATCGCGCTGCTCCGGCACGCCGACCGGGTGACGGTCGCCTGTCTCGCCCAGCTCGTCAACGTCATCGCGCCGATCCTCACCGAGCCGGGCGGTCCGGCCTGGCGGCAGACGACGTTCTTCCCGTTCGCGCAGGCCTCGAAGCACGGTCGCGGCACGGTCCTCGACGTACGGGTGGACTCGCCGACGTACGAGACGGCGAAGTACGGCGAGGCGGACCTGCTGCACGCGACCGCCGTCCGCGCCGAGGACGGCACCGTCACCGTGTTCGCCGTCAACCGCAGCCGCACCGAGGCGCTGCCCCTCCAGGTCGGGCTGACCGGGCTGGACCTGACGACGGTCGTCGAGCACAGCGTGCTCGCGGACGCCGACCCGGACGCGCGCAACACGCTCGCCGACCCCGAGCGGGTCGCCCCGCACGCGGCGGAGGGGACCGCGCTGACGGACGGCCGGCTGACGGCGACGCTGGAGCCGCTGTCCTGGAACGTGATCAGGCTGGGGTGACCGACCGGAGCGGGAGAAGCGCCCCGCCGACCGGCCGCTGATCCAGAATGGGGCCATGAGGATCTCGGCAAGGGCGGACTACGCGGTACGGGCGGTGCTGGAGCTCGCCGTGCGACAGGGCGGCGGCGACCCGGTGAAGGCGGAGTCGATCGCCGCCGAGCAGGACATTCCGCACAAGTTCCTGGAGGGGATTCTCGGCGATCTGCGGCGCGGCGGGATCGTCGACAGCCGGCGCGGCGGCGGAGGCGGCTACCGGCTGGCCCGTGATCCGGCGGCGATCACGGTCGCGGACGTGATCAGGGCGGTGGACGGCCCGATCGTGTCCGTCCGCGGCGAACGTCCGACGGGTCTGACGTACACGGGCTCCGCGCAGCCGCTGCTGCCGCTGTGGATCGCGTTGCGGGCGAACGTGCGCCGGGTCCTGGAGGGCGTCACGATCGCCGACATCGCGGCGGACGCGCTGCCGGCCCCGGTGCGGGAACTGGCGGCGGAGCCGGCCGCCTGGGAGAACCCGTAGCCCGCGCGGTGCGGGCCGCCGCTCTCGTGAAGCGGCGGCCCGGCACTACGGGATCTCGCGGTGGCGCGGGTGCCTGATCAGGCGGAGTCGACGCCCACGGTCAGCGTCGCCTTGTAGCCGTCGGACACGCTGGAGCCGAGGGCGGTCAGGGTGAGCAGCCCGGAGGACGCGCCGCCGTCGTCGTAGATGCTGTCGTCGGCCAGGGCCGTCTCCTTGGTGGTGTTCGCGGAGTACGGCGAGGTGGCCTGGATCTCCTCGTTGATGTCGGCGTCGAAGAAGAGCTGACCGGTGTGGATGACGTCGCCGCCGGTGTACGAGTCGTCGGTGAGCGTCACCTCGGTGTGCACCCGCATGTGGACGTGCACGGCGCGGGAGACGTAGTGGCCGGGCCAGATCGAGGTGATGCTGCACCGGCCGTTCGCGTCGGTCGTCTGACCGCCGCGCAGGAAGGTGCCGTTGTCCTCCTCGGTATGGCCGTTGCCGCCCACGAAGCCTGAGTACTCGCCCAGCGCGTCGCAGTGCCAGATCTCGACCAGCGCGTCGGCGAGCGGCGCACAGTCGTTGGCCTGGTCGACGACGGTGAAGGTGTACTGGACCTCGAAGCCATCCTTGTCCTCCCGGATGTCCTCGCGGACGAGGGCGCCGTCCAGGGAGTACGGGCCCTCGGTGACCTCGGCGTTGAGGGTGCAGACGCCGCTGGACGCGGTGGCCGCGGCCTCGGTGGTCGCGGCGGTGTCGGCGGTGCTGTCGGCCGCCGAGGCGAACCCGGCGACGGCGAGGCCGCCCGCGGCGGCGACCGCGGTGCCGCCGATGAGGACGCGGCGCCGCTTCATGCTCTTGTCGAGCCGGTGCCTACCCGGCTGGTTGTCGTCGGTGTCGATGGACTCGTCGTGGTGCTCGGTGTTTCCCGTCATGCAGAGGAAGTTAGAAGCGGACCTGAGGAAATCCTTGATGCGGGACTGTGCGGGACCTGGGGATGCAACGGTCAACTGCCGTTGTTTCCGCGTTAGTTCGGACATGGCGAAACACCGGACGCCGGATCCGCGATCTCCTTAGCGTTGAGCTTCGCCGTACCGGACGGACCCTAGGGGGACACATGGCAGACGACCGCGTCGAACTGGCGGACGCCGTGCAGGCAGTACGGGACGAACTGATCACGGCCGCGAGCCGGGCGACGGGGCAGGACGTCGTCTTCGAACTGGGCGACATCGAGCTGGAGTTCACCGTCGAGATCCGCAAGGAGACCGCGGGCGGCCTCAAGGTGAAGGCGTACGTCTTCGAGGCGGGAGCGGACGTCAAGGGCGGCGACTCCCGCACCCACCGGGTCGCGGTCACCCTCAAGGCCCTGGACGCGCGCACCGGGCAGCCGTGGAAGGTGGGGAACCCGAGCAAGGGGAACGTCGGGCGCTTCGGGAGGAGCGGCGACGGGCGGTGACCGGTGGTGACCTGCGGTGACCGGCGGTGACCGTGGTGACCGGCGGGGGGAGCAGGCCTCGGCCCCCGGCCTCCGGTGCAGGTGTGAACGGGCCCGGGTGAATGGCCGGAGTTCGACCTGGCTGTGGCTCAGGGGGCTCCCTACGATGCGATCGCCCCGGTTCTTCACAGCAGCTTCACAGTTTCGGCCTCACGGATTCTTCTCCGTGGAGTCGACGCTGCGCTGAGCCGGGCGCTGCCACCCCCCACCCTTCGATCGAAGGAGAGATCATGGCCAGTGGGCTGCTCCTCGGCGGCGCGGTCGCCGCTCTCATCACCGCGGCGATACCCGCGCACAACTCGTCCCCCGTCTTCGACAACCCGCCGCCGGACAAGATCGTCATCGACGTCGCGACCGTGAACGGCTCCGGCTGTCCGGCCGGCACGGCGGCGGTCGCCGTCTCCGAGGACAACACCGCGTTCACCGTGACCTACAGCGACTACCTCGCCCAGGTCGGCGGGGGCTCCAACCCCACGGCGTTCCGCAAGAACTGCCAGCTCAACCTGGTCGTCCACGTCCCGTCGGGCTTCACGTACGCCATCGCCAAGGCGGACTACCGCGGCTACGCCTCGCTCCAGTCCGGCGCGAGCGCCGTGCAGCGGGCCTCGTACTACTTCCAGGGCTCGTCGCAGACCGTGTTCAAGAACCACAACTTCAGCGGCTCCCTCAACGACAGCTGGCAGGCGACCGACACCACCGACTGGGCCCAACTGGTCTGGGCCCCCTGCGGAGTTCAGCGCAACTTCAACATCAACACCGAACTCCGGGTCAACGCCGGCACCTCGTCCCCGAGCAAGGTCAGCTTCATGACCATGGACTCGACCGACGGCGACCTCAGCACCATCTACCACATGGCCTGGCAGGAGTGCCCGGCCAAGTGAGCCCGCTCCGGCGCCGGCTCTGAGGCCGGCTCGGATCCGGCACGCCGACCGGGCGTCACCGCGACTTCGGTGACGCCCGGCCGGTCATGTGGTGCAGGTCAGCTCTCCACGCCCAGCGTCAGCGTGCCCGCGTAGCCCGAGGACGTCGAACTGCCCAGGGCCGTCAGCGTCACCAGGCCCGACGCGGCGCCTCCGTCGTCGTAGATGGAGTCCTGAGCGAGGGTGGTGCGGGTGACCGTGTTGGTCGAGTACGGGGAGACGGCCGCGACGGCGGTCGTGATCGTCTCGCTGAAGAAGAGCTGACCGGTGTGCAGTTCCTGGCCGCCGGTGAACGAGCCGTCCGAGGTCAGGGTGACGTTCGTGTGCACCTTGATGTGGATGTGGATGCAGCGGCCCCGGTACCAGCCGGGGTAGATCGTGGTGATCGAGGCGACGCCGCTGGAGTTGGTCAGGACTCCGCCGCGCAGGAACGTGCCGCTGTCCGGCTCGCTGTGGCCGTTGCTGCCGACGAAGCCGGAGTACTCGCCGAGGGCGTCGGCGTGCCAGATCTCCACGAGGGCGTTGGACAGGGGCACGCAGGTGTCGTCGTCGACGACCGTGAGGGTCAGCTTCAGCGGGATGCCCGCCTTGCCCTCGGTGATGTCGGCGCGGACGTACTGTCCGTCGAGGTAGTAAGGGCCTTCGGTCATCTCCTTCGTGAGGGTGCAGACGGCCGCGGCGGCGACGGGGGCGGTGTCCGGCTGCTGCTCGGCGGCCGACGGGGCGGTGACGGCGGCCGTGGCGCCGACGGCCAGCGTCGCGGCGGTGGCGCCCGAGGCGATCAGCACGGTGCGCCGACCGATGGGGTGATCGGACTCGTGGGGGGTTCCGTTGGGGTTTCCCGTCATGTCTGTCATGAACACGGCACCGTAGGAGCGGTTTCTGTTGAGGAGCTGTCAGTTAGGCAAAGTGAGTGCTCGTCAAGTTACTTGCCGGGCAAGTGTCGACACAGGACTGCCGCCCTCCGGTTGGACCGGAGGGCGGCAGCGCACTTCCCGCCGCTGTCGGCTCAGGACAGCAGCTTGATCGCCTGCCAGTTGCCGGTGCTCACGACCACCGGCGGACCCACCAGCCCGCTCTTGCGGCCCGGAGCCAACTCCAGGCCCGCGGTGGCGTTCGGCGTCGTCGTCCACAGGTCGGAGACGCCGTCGCCGTCGGAGTCGCCGTAGGCGGTGATCAGCGGCCGGGCAGCCGTCGTCCAACCGGTCGCGTACGCGGTGCGGTTGGCGATCGTGCCCCACGACGCAGGGTCGGTGCCGCCGTCGGTGACCCCGTCGCCGTCCGCGTCGCCCGGGCTGCGCCCGTGGTAGAGCCACAGCTCGCCGCCCGCCGTGTTGCGGGCGATCAGGTCGGTGAAGCCGTCGCCGTCCACGTCGCCGGGGGAGGCGAGCTGCATCCCGCTCCAGCCCGAGGCCCCGATGAGGTAGCCGGAGTCGAGCGTGCCGCTGAAGCTGCCCGGCATGAACCAGAGCTGGTCGCCGATGACCGCCACGAAGTCGGGATAGGTCGCCTCGGCGTCCGCCGTGACGTCGCCGACCGAGACGATCTGCTTGATCGCGGCCGGGTCCGTCGCCACGTCCGTCTCCGGGTCCGGGAAGACGTACACCTCCTGCTTGGTGTCCTCGGTGAACTCGCCCTGTCCGCTGTTCGGGTAGAGCCACAGCTTCCCGTCGGAGCGGCGGGCCACCAGGTCCTCGTAGAAGTCCTCGGTCCAGTCGCCGCGGTGGGTCAGCAGCGCGCCGTTCCAGCTGCCGTCCGAGGACAGCGGGACCACCGCCGCCAGCTTGCCGGCCCCTGTTCCGCTGTACAGCCGCAGGTTGTTCGTGCCGTCGACGGCGAAGAGGTCGGGCATGCCGTCGCCGTTGACGTCACCGGGCTTGTCCGTGATGCCGGGGCTCTTCACATAGAAGCGGTACGGGTAGACCGGGCCGACATTGCCGCCCACGTCCTTCAGCCGCACGTACAGCGTGTGCGGTCCCGGGGTGAGCGGGGTGATCTTCGCCTGGGCCGGGCCGCCCTTGGTCGTGGGCTTCGCCGAGGTGCTCGGCGGGGTGCGGTCCAGGCCGTACAGGTACTCGGTGGTGTCCGAGACGCCGTTGGCGCCGAACTCGAAGGTGCCCTCGGTGCGGGCCAGCGCGCCCTCGACGGGCTCGGCGTCGGCCGTCGTCTCGGGGTAGAGGTCGTCCTTGGAGCCGACCAGCGGCATCACGGTCGGCGCGTTCGGGTCGAAGCCGAAGCGGCAGCCGGCCGCGCCCGCCGTCGGCGTCCAGTCGGAGGCGAAGCCGTCGTCCGAGACGTCCTCGGCCTGCGCCTTCCACGAGAACTGCCCGCCGCTCGCGCCCTTGTGCTGGTTGAGCAGCGCCTTCGGCACGGTGATCCGTGCCTGCGCACCCTTGGAGTCGGTCGACTTGACGGTGACCTTCACCCGCTTGTCGAAGAAGATCCCCGGCGAGACGGCGTGCTTGCCGGTCGCCCACAGGTGGAACTGGACGTTGACCGAACCGCCGTCCGGGTCCCACACCTGCGCGGTGAGCGTCACGTCCGTGTTGCCGACCGTCACGTACGAGGAGCCGTTGCCGCACTCGTTCGCGCCGACCTTGGTGCTGGGGATGGTGTCCAGCGCCCACGGGGCCTTCGCCCGGCGGTTGAACTCGACGATCAGCTTGGCGTCCGGCTTGAACTTCTTCCAGCTGTACTCGTCCTTGTTGTCCTCCGCGCTCTGCGGGGCCCGCAGACCGAAGGTGATGTTCGCCCACTTGTTCGCCGCCGCCTTGACCGCCGCGTCCTTGGCGTTGAAGTCGACCGCCGCGTTCGGGCAGCCGAAGGTCTCGTTGCCGTGCGCGACACTGCGGCTGTCCTGGCGCGTCGACCAGGCAGGCTGCTTGTTCCAGGTGGTCGACGAGCTGATCGGGTTCGTCAGATACAGCTCGACCGGCTTGGGCGTGCAGGACCAGGAGTGCGTCTCGGTGATCTGGAACTGTGCGTCGATCACCTTCACGCCCGCCAGGAACTTGGAGCCCACGCGGAAGAACGAGCGGGCCGTGCCGCCCGTGGACGACTCGTAGCCGACGCGCGCCTCGCTCGTCGTGCCGCCGTCCCAGCCGGTGCCGTTCCAGTAACTGCTGGTCGGATGCGGCTTGTAGGCGATCGTCCAGGCCTCGCGGGTGCCGGTCATCCGCGGGTCGATGTAGACCGGGAACTCGGTGTCCGGGGCGTCGAGCAGCTTCTGGTCGGGCGTCAGGGAGATGCGGCCGTCGGCCACTTCGACGCCGACCTCGCTGCTCCTGGTGCCCGGGGTGAGCGGGGACGGGTCGGAGACGGGGCCCGAGGTGTCGACAGCTGCGGCCGACGTCCCTGATTTGGCCGATGCCCCCGATGAGGCCGAGGCGGGCGACCTGGCCGATTTCGAGGTCGAGGCCGTCGGTGTCGGCGGCGCCTGTTCCGTCGTCCCCGACGAGTCCCACATCCGGGCCGTGGAGGAGGCGAACACCGTCTGCCCGGCCGCGTTGACCGCGGTGAGCGTGCCCGTCTCCGCGTCCTTGCGCAGGTCGAGGCCTTCGGTGCGCAGACCGAAGTCGATCTCCTTGAGCTCCGGGCGGTCGGCTGCCTCGGGCGTCTTGACGATCAGGGCCTGGCTGAACCCGTCCAGGCTCGCCTTCACGGCCAGGTCGACGCCCGGGAAGACCTCCCGGTAGGTCGCCGTCGAGCCGTCCAGTACCGGTTCGGGAAGGGCGGTCGGCCAGGTCAGGGCAAGTTCGCCGCCCCGGTCCGAGAGCGTCACCAGACGGTTGTCGCCGCCGGCCGAGAAGGCGACCCGGCCGGGCGCCGCCTTTGGCTGGATCCGGCCGGAGGCCTCGGCGAGCGTGGTGTCCACCGGCGTCCAGACGCCCTCGCGCTTCACCCGCACGGGCAGGGTGTGCTGGGTGTGGCGGAGGTTGCCGTTGGGCAGTGCATGGGTCTCACTGGTCTCGGTGCGCTCGGACACCAGCTCCACAGGCTCGCCGGTCTCGGCGGCCTGCCGGAGAGCGTGCTGCTCGGGGTCGGCGGCGGTGGTCGAGGCCGACACCGGTGAGGTCAGCGGTGTCAGGCCGAGTGTCCCGCCGGTGATCGCCGCGACCAGCGCGGCGCGTGCTAACCGCCGGGTCCTGTGTGGTCTTCGGGATGGTGCGGGCATGGGCGAATCCCCCCGGAGTTCGTTGCCGTGCGTGCCCCCGACCGGGGGCCGCGACGCCGAACAGTACCCGTGGTCTTAGGTATTCCTTTGCCAACTCATAGCGAAAGTGGGGATTGTCGCATTGCCTGTGCATTACTTGTGCGAATGATCGACAGCGCTTACTGTCTGACCGTTCAACACTCGGTCACACAGAGTGAGGGGGAGGTCCTTTTGTGGACCACTTGATAAGACAACTGCGCTATTTCGGTCATTGGACCAGATCCGTCTCCCTGTTAGTGGGGCTCGTGCTGTTCGTCGGGCTGATACCCGACGACGCCAGCGCCGCCGACGGGAGCACCCGGATCTCCGATGTCAAGCGCGACCGTTCCGTCCCCGGCCAGGACTTCGAAAAGAAGCGGCCCGCTACGCGCGACGAGGCCACGGGCGCCTTCAAGCCCGCCGCGGGGATCGTCCCCGCCCGTACCTTCACCACCCTGGTGACGGACCGCAGCGACAAGCTCCCGAAGAAGGCGCCGCTGACCACCGGCGCCGACCGGGGGGCGACTGCCGTACAGAGCGGCCTGGTGAAGGCCCGTCAGATCGGCGGAGGCAAGGCGGCCCGCGCTGCCGCCGCACCCGGCAGCGCCGTCGAGGTCCAGGTCAGGGACGCGGCCGCCGCCCGCAAGGCCGGTGTGCAGGGTCTGCTGTTCACGGCGGCCCCCGCGAAGAACGGCCTGGGACCCGCCGCCTCCGGCGCGGTCGAACTGGAGCTGGACTACGCGTCGTTCAAGGACACCTACGGCGGAGACTGGGGTTCCCGGCTCCGCCTGTACCGGCTTCCGGCCTGTGCGCTGACCACGCCCGAACTGGAACGCTGCCGTACCCGCACCCCGCTGCCGGGCGCCAACGACGCGTCCGCGCACACCGTTTCGGGCAGCACCGACCTGACGGCGGCGTCCACCGCGGCTGCCAGGTCCACCGCCGCCGCGCCCGCCGTGTTCGCGGCCGCCGCCGAGGCCGCGGGGCCGGGCGGCAACCACGGCTCCACCTCGCTGTCGCCGTCCGGCTCCTGGATGGCGGGCTCCTCGTCCGGCGGCTTCTCCTGGAGCTACCCGATCGAGGCGCCCGAGGTCCCCGGCGGCCCGCAGCCCGAGGTCGAACTCTCCTACAGCTCCCAGGCGGTGGACGGCCGTACCGCCTCCACCAACGGACAGTCCTCCTGGATCGCCGAGGGCTGGGACTACGAGCCGGGCTTCATCGAGCGCCGCTTCCGTTCCTGCTCGGACGACAAGGACCCGATCAAGGACGACAAGGGCGTCGAGCAGAAGCCCAACAACACCGGTGACAGCGGCGATCTGTGCTGGGGCTCCGACCACGTCGTGATGTCCCTGGGCGGCAACACCGCCGAACTCGTCAAGAAGGACGGCACCGACGAGTGGCGTCCGGCCGACGACGACGGCTCCCGCCTCCAGCACAAGTCCGGCGCCGCCAACGGCGCGAAGGACGGCGAGTACTGGGTCCTGACCACCACCGACGGCACCCAGTACCACTTCGGTCTGAACAAGCTGCCCGGCGCGCCCGACGGCACGGTCACCAACTCGGCCCTCACGGTGCCGGTGTTCGGCAACCACCCGGGCGAGCCCTGCCACGCCACCGCGTTCATGGACTCCGACTGCGCGCAGGCCTACCGCTGGAACCTGGACTACGTGGTCGACCCGCTCGGCGACGCCATGACCCTGTGGTGGACCAAGCGAACCAACTACTACGGCCAGAACATGAAGGCCGACCAGCAGATCTCCTACACCCGGTTCGCGGAGCTCGACCGCATCGACTACGGCCTGCGCTCCGACAAGCTGTTCGGCGTCCAGCCGGCCGGCCGGGTCTCCTTCGCCACCACCGAACGCTGCATCCCCACCGCCGCGTTCGACTGTGCCGAGGCCAAGCGGACCGCGGCCAACGCCAAGTACTGGCCGGACGTGCCGCTGGACCAGGAGTGCGCGTCGGGCGCCAAGTGCACCGACAAGTACTCCCCGACGTTCTGGACGACCAAGCGCCTGACGAAGATCACCGCCAGCGTGCTCTCCGGAAGTGCCCTGAAGCCCGTCGACTCCTGGTCGTTGGAGCAGTCCTACCCGGCGACCGGCGACGGCACCTCCCCGGCCCTGTGGCTGGACGCCATCGCCCGCACCGGCCACGGCGCCGGCGGCAGCGCCGCCATGCCGAAGGTCACCTTCGCGGGCATCCAGCTGGACAACCGCGTCGACAAGGTGGAGGGCCTGCCGCCCTTCTCCCGCCTCCGGGTGCACGCGATCGACACCGAGACCGGCGGCCGGATCGGCGTCACCTACTCGGCGCGCGACTGCCAGGCCCTGGAGCCGAAGCGGATGCCGGCCTCGCCCGAGTCCAACACCATGCGCTGCTTCCCGCAGTACTGGACGCCCAAGGGCGCCCTCAACCCGGTGAAGGACTGGTTCCACAAGTACGTCGTCACCGAGGTCCGCGAAGAGGACCTGGTCACCGACAGCCCCGCCAAGGTCACCTCGTACGAGTTCCTCGGCGGCGCCGGATGGGCCTACGACGACAGCGAGTTCACCGAGAACAAGCACCGCACCTGGTCGCAGTACCGCGGCTACGAACGCGTCCGCACCCGCCAGGGCACGGGCGGCGACGTCAAGCAGCTCACCGAGCACCGCTACTACCGCGGCCTGCACGGCGACAAGCTGCCCTCCGGCACCCGCAGTTCGTCGGTGACCGACAGCGAGGGCAAGACGTACAGCGATCTCCCGCAGTACCAGGGCCAGTTGCTGGAGCAGATCGGCTACGAGTCCGACGGCGGACCCGTCGACTCGGCCACCGTCACCACCCCCTGGGCCGTGAAGACCGCGACCCGGACCCGCGCCGGAACCACGCCCCTCGAAGCGTGGATGACCCGCCCGGAGAGCGTCCGCACCCGCGAGCGCGTCAAGGGCGACACCTGGCGCACCTCGACCGAGACCACCAAGTACGACAGCTACGGTCTGCCGTACGAGGTCGAGGAGAAGACCCCGGGCGGCAAGCTCCGCTGCTCCACGGTCGCCTACGCCCGCAACACCACGGCGTATCTGATCGAGCCGGAGTCGCGGGAGCGGACCACGCTGGGCGCCTGCGGCGCCGCGAACGCCGAGGTCGTCGAGGACACCCGGACGTTCTACGACAACCTGGCCTTCGGCGCGGCCCCCACCAAGGGCCTGCCCACCGAGGTCCAGGAGCTCAACGGCACGGGTGACGGCTTCGTCACCATCGACCGCACCGAGTACGACATCCACGGCCGCGAGACGGCGACGTACGACGCGGACAACCGCAAGACGTGGATGGAGTACACGCCGACCACGGTGACCCGGCCGACCAAGCAGATCTCGCACGACCCGCTCGGGTTCACCGAGACCACGGTCTTCGACGACGTCCGCGGCCTGCCGCTGACCGAGACGGACGCCAACGGCAAGACGGCCACGATGGAGTACGACCCGCTGGGCCGGCTCCTCAAGGTCTGGGAGATCGACCGCGACCCGGCGACCCAGACCCCGACGGCCACGTACGACTACACCGTCCGCCGCGACGGTCCGACGATCGTCACCTCGCGCACGCTGAAGGACAACGGCCAGTACGCGGTGTCCTACGAGATCCTCGACGGCCTGCTGCGCGAGCGGCAGACGCAGGACGAGGCGGTCGGCGCGGGCCGGATCGTGAACGACGTCTTCTACGACAGCGTGGGCCGTCCGTGGAAGCAGAACGAGGGGTACTACAACTCGGCCGAGCCCGAGGCGAAGCTCCTCCAGGTCGGCGACAACGAGGTGCCGTCCCAGAGCCGCACGACCTTCGACGGACTGGGCCAGCCCACCGCCGAGGTCACCTACTACCGCGGCACGGAGAAGCTCCGCACGACCACCGAACGCGACGGCGACGTCTCCACGACGATCCCGCCGGGCGGCGACACCGTCACAGCCGTCTTCGAGGACGCCGAGGGCCGCACCGAGCGGCTGCGCGAGTACACCGACAAGGCCCGCACCAAGTGGCGGGACACGCTGTACGAGTACGACGACCTCGACAACATGTGGAAGGTGACCGCCCCGGGCGGCGCCGTCACGACCTTCGAGTACGACAAGCGGGGCCGTCAGACGGCGGTCACGGATCCCGACGGCGGTCGTACCGAGGTGCGGTACGACAACGCGGACAACGTGATCGAGACCGTCGACCCGCTCAAGCGGTCCCTGTTC
This sequence comes from Streptomyces sp. NPDC050263, assembly GCF_040655955.1. NCBI lineage: Bacteria > Bacillati > Actinomycetota > Actinomycetes > Kitasatosporales > Streptomycetaceae > Streptomyces > Streptomyces sp. NPDC050263. Next base: position 39,563 of record NZ_JBFAKW010000051.1, read on the forward strand.
ACCACCTACGACGCGAGCGGCCGTCAGACCTCTCTGCGCGAGGAGTCCTCGACCGGCCCCAAGCGCGTGGAGTGGACGTACGACACCCTCGGCAAGGGTCTGCCCACGGCGCAGATCCGCTACGACAACGGCCGTGAGTACCGCGAGGAGATCACCGCGTACGACGACGCCTACCGGGTGAAGTCGTCGAAGACGGTGATCCCCGCGGAGGAGACGGGCCTGGCCGGCACGTACGAGTACGAGTACTCCTACACGCCGACCGGCAACCTTGCCTGGGTGTCCGTGCCGGGTCTGGGCGGTCTCGTCACCGAGCGGGTCGTCTTCCGCTACAACTCCGACGACCTGCCGATCTCCATGGGTGGCGCGTCCGCGTACCTCGCGGACGTCGAGTACTCGGCATTCGGCGAGATCCTGCGCACGGACGCGGGTCCGGCCGGCAAGAAGGTGTACGGCAGTTACGTCTACGACGAGTTCACGCGTCGGCTCCAGACGTCCACCTTCGACCGCTCGGTCGCCCCGGGGCGCATCAGCGAGACGCGGTACGGGTACGACGAGGCCGGCAACGTCACCAAGATCACCGACGTGCCGGGCGGCGCGGCGGCGGACGCCGGCAAGACGGACACGCAGTGCTTCGTCTACGACCAGCTCAGGCAGATGACCTCGGCCTGGACGGCGAGGACGGACGACTGCGCGGCGGCTCCGTCGAAGGACACCGTCGGCGGTCCGGACGCGTACTGGAACTCCTACGACTACGACGCCGCGGGCAACCGCAAGACCCTCGTCGAGCACGACCCGACGGGCGACACCACCAAGGACGTCACCCGCTCGTACGTGTACGGCAAGGCGGGCGTCGGCGGCCCGAACGCGCTCGCGGAGATCAAGTCCGTGGGCCCGCAGGGGGAACGCCTCAACACCTTCTCCTACGACAAGGCCGGCCACACCACGGGACGCCAGCACGGCGGCACCGACCAGGCCCTCGAGTACGACATCGAGGGCCAGCTGCGCAAGGTGACCCAGCCGGTCGAGGGCGGAGGCACGAAGACCACGTCGTACCTCTACGGCGCGGACGGCGATCGCCTGATCCGCACCGGCGCGGACGGCAGCCGCACCCTCTACCTCGCCGACGCGGAACTGACCGTCAACGCGGCCAACACCAGCGCGAAGGCGGAACGGTTCTACGGGAACCCGGACGGCTCGACGACGGTCCGGGCGACCGGCGGCGTCCGTCAGATGATGCTCGCCGACCACCACGGCACGTCCCACACGGTCGTGGACATGGTGGACCCGGCGATGGGCGTCACTCGGCGCAAGTCGAGTCCGTTCGGTGAGGCGCGGGGCCAACAGCCCTCCACCTGGCCCGGTCAACGCGGCTTCGTCGGCGGGACGGTCGACCAGGACACGGGTCTGACCCGGCTGGGCGTTCGTGACTACGACCCGGTGTCGGGCCGGTTCATCCAGGTCGACCCGATGGTCGACTACGGCAACCCGGGCACGATGAACCCGTACGCCTACAGCAACAACGCGCCGGCCACGTTCTCCGATCCGTCCGGGGCGTTCTTCCCGATCCTGATCGGCATCGCGGCTCGTATCGCCATCCAGGCGGCGATCCGCGCGGCGGCCCGTCGTGCGGCGATCATCGCGGCCCGCAAGGCGGCGCAGGCGGCGGCCCGTCGGGCGGCTGCCCTGGCCCGCAAGCGGGCGCTCGAGGCCGCGAAGCGCGCGGCGGCGAAGGCCCGCCGGGAGGCGGCCCGCAAGGCCGCGGCGGCGAAGCGTGCGGCCGCCAAGCGGGCAGCGGCCCGTGCGGCGGCCAAGCGTGCGGCGGCGCGTAGGGCGGCAGCCCAGGCCCGTGCGCGTGCGGCGCGTGCGGCGGCCAGGAAGGCGGCGGCCAGGCGCGCGGCGGCCCGCAAGGCGGCGGCCCGTCCGAAGCCGCGCGCCAAGCCCCGTTCGCAGCCGAAGGCGCGTCCCAAGCCGTCGCAGGTGAGACGGGCGGTCAAGAAGGTCGCGAAGGAGGCAAAGGAGACCGTCAAGGAAGAGGTTCAGTCAGCGGCCTGCGAGTCCAACAGCTTCAAGCCCGGCACCCGGGTGCTGATGGCCGACGGATCGACCCGGCCGATCGAGAAGGTCAAGGTCGGCGACAAGGTCGTGGCCACCGACCCGAAGACGGGGAAGACCTCCGTCCAGACGGCCACGGCCACGATCATCGGCAGGGGCAGCAAGGACCTCGTGCGGATCATGCTGACGGTTCATGACGGCCCGTCCGACAGCCGGTCCAAGACCGCCACGACGGTCACCGCGACGGCCGGTCACCCCTTCTGGGTGCCGTCCCTGCGGGAGTGGGTCGACGCCGGTGAACTGAAGCCGGGCCAGTGGCTTCAGACATCCTCGGGCGCCTGGATCCAGGTCGGCGCGGTCGAGGCATGGACCGCCAAGAAGGCCACGGTCCACAACCTGACCGTCACGGACGTCCACACGTACTACGTGCTGGCCGGGTCCACGCCGGTCCTCGCGCACAACTGTCTCGCCGACGCCACGGACTTCGACCTGACCGCTGCGGCGCTGCGGCCCATCCCGCCCAAGAAGGGCAAGCCGTTCCAGTACGAGTTCCACATGACCGAGGCGGGAAGGTCTCTGCAGAAGCACACCGACCCGGACAGCCGTACGTCGGGCCACGTCGCCAAGTACGCGCCGTTCCTCCGGGGAGCCAACCGGAAGAACGACTTCGGTGCGCTGAACCGGGGCGGAGCGGATCTTGTGGGTGAGCTACTGGGCAACCCCAACGCGACAAGAGCCATCAGCCCGTCATCCGCGCACTACGGTGGGGAGGTGCTCGAGATCATGGATAGCGCAACAGGCCGTGGCGCCCGATGGAGCATGCGCGGCGGTCGAGTCCAGTTCGAGGGATGGCTATGAGATCGTTCTCCGTCCAAGGGCGTCAGTTCATGGCCCTGATCATCCTGAGCGACCACAACGACTACGAGTCGATGGAAGTCGTCGAGATGATCGACGGCCAGCGGGGTGAGCTCTTGCTGGAGTTCCGCTTCGACGACAGTTCGGCCCGGCTGAGCTACGTCCGTTCGGAGATCGACATTCCTCTTCTCAGGGCTTCCCTGGACGTGTTCCGGGAGGAGTTCCTGGAGCCGAGGAAAGCGAGTGGCCTGCCGTGTCCGCCCTGGTGACAGGATGTGACGCGGGGCTCTGCCTGCCCTCGCGGGAAACGTGAGACGACGGCTCCCCCGGAGACCCATCCGGGGGAGCCGTCCGCAAGCGGGCGGCGGCCGCAGTTCCTCCACGGGTGAAGGACTCCGGAAGGGTAGGCATGGGGCGCATGCTCAAGCGGGTCCCCCAGGTCCCCTGGGGGAGTCTCAGGGACTCGACGGGGTCGGCTCGCGACATCCCGCCACTCCTTTCCAGAGTGGCCTGGGGTGACGAGGAGACCGTGAGCGAGGCCGTCGACGAACTCGGCGACCGTGTGTGCTCCCTCGGCTTCGTCGTGTCGGAGGCGACGCCCCATGTGGTCCCGTTCCTGGTCGAGTTGGCCGGAGCGGACACCGTCCGCAGCCGCGCGGAGATCCTGGAGCTCATCGCCAGGATCCATGCGGCCAGGGAGTGGGAGTCCACCGCCCGCCTGGCGCCGGGCAAGGACGCGCAGGGGTACCAGGAGAAGATCGCCTGGGAGGCCGCGAGCCGGCGTGCCGTTCTGGCGGGAGCCGGGGTGTTCCAGGATCTGCTGGACGATCCGGACCCCGCAGTCGCGAAGGCCGCGCGAGCCCTGGTCTCGGCCCTCGCGTAGGCGAACGCGGCAAGGACGGCGGGTGTGAAGTGAGCGGCACGAGCGCGTGGACCGCGGGCCTGGCGAAAGCCGGGCTCGTGGTCCGGGAGGGCTGCGGCGACCCGGAAGGGTTCATCCCTGCCGTGGTGACCGGTCAGCTGGCCGGTGTCATGCCCTGGGACGTCAGCGACGTTGCCTGGGCCGACATCGACGACCCGGAGCTGCACCGGAAGGCGAACGCCGACTGGTACCGGCTCGCGGTCGAGCAGGGGCTCTTCCGGGCGGACGACGCCCGGTTCTTCCTCGCCGCGGACACGTCGTGGGTCTGTGTCGAGCTGAGGCCCGAGTGGGACGTCATGGGAGTGGGCGCCGCCGGTCCGCTGGGCAGCGCCCACTGCCGTCCCGAGTTCCGCATGCTCTCGCTGGACGGGAGCGTCCTGCTGGGCGCGACCACGAGTCAGTCCTCGGTCGAGACGATCGCGGTGAAGGAACCGCACCGGTCGAAGGTGCTGCGGAAGTTCGCCGCGTGGGTGTCGGAGTCGGACTCCGGGCTCCGCGGCCCGCAGGAGAGGGCGGCCGCTCGCCGCTGGCTCGACGGTCACCCCGGCTCCGGCGAGGCCGAGGCCTGCGTACGCGCCTTCCTGACGGCGCGTGAGGCCGCCCGGACGGCATTGGCGCAGGCCTTTCCCCGATTCGGCGAGCTGGGGCAGGTGCTGGCGGCCGTCCGGTCGGGAGAGCTCGAACGCAGCGCCCGCTCGGGCACCGGCTACGCGTACGCGGTGCACGGCCGCGGCTGTCGAACGGTCGGCCCCGACGGATCCGAGGTCGACCTGGATCTGCTCCAGGACGGCTCGGAAGCCTTCGACGTCTGGCGCCTCGGCAGGTTCGCGCGCAGCGCCGGGCTGACCCCTGTCCCCTCGGCGGAGGACCTGCTGCGGGCGTGCCTCGACCTGTCGGTCGAGGGCGTCCTCGTCGAGCCGGAGCCGGAGTGGTTCCGTGTCGTCCGTTTCTCGAAGACTTTCGGGTGAGCGCGCGGACCATCGACGCGCAAGGGGTTCGATTCTACGGTCCCGTCCGACGACGCGACTGCTGTTCGGCCTGGCGAACGACGGGACTCCCGTACCGGAGTCGCACGGCCGGTACCTCGGCCCCGGCGGCCAGTCGATCATGGCCCGTCGCCTGCTGAGGTCGCCTACCGAGACAGGCAGGACGACAGGGGTGGGCGCGGGCCCGCTGCCGGCCGAAGGCCGCGCAGCACGCCCGCGCCCACGAAGCGCTGACTAGTGCCGCGGCAGGCAACGTTCGCCCCGTCGCGACGCCCGGCACGCACTCTCGCCGCACCGGGCGAAAGCCCTAGTAGCTCCGCTACGAGGACTCTCGCCCGGCACACCGAGAGCACGCACCGAACGCCGCTCCTTCTCCCACGGAGATCCATCAGAAGCCCCCTAGCTGACCTGGCCCATACCCGCCGCGTTCGGCCAGCTCTGGGCGTTGGGCCAGCCGGTGGCCGCCGCGGGGGAGAGGCCGTTGGTGCCCCTGACCTGGGCGGCGGTGAGGCCGCCGCGGGCCGGGACGCCGGTGGGGGTCGGGCCCATCGGCGGGGCCTGGGCGGCCGGGGCCATGGCGGGCGCCATCGCGGCGGGCGCCATCGCCGCCGGGGCCATGGGCTGCGGGGCCATGGGCTGGGGGACGGGCACCGGTGCCGGCATCTGCACGGGCTGGGGGAAGACCTGTGCTGCGGCCGGCATCGGCATCCCGACGCCGTCGGACGGTGCGGACTGCGCCATGGCCGGGGCCATCGCGGGGGCCATCGCGGGGGCGGCCATCGCCGGGGCGGCTGCGACCAGCCCCGGCATCTGGGCGCTCATGCCCATGGCCTGAGCGGCAAGGCCGGGCATGCCCGCTCCGTTGGTGACCAGCCGGTCCACCGCCGCCGTACCCGAGCTGTAGCCGACGCCGGCGCTCAGCTCGGGCACGGCAGCTCCCCTCCTGGTCCCGTAGAGCACCTGTTCCAGGCCGGACACCAGGCGACGCACGTCCACCTGGGGGCGCACCACGAGCCTCAGGAAGCGGCTCGACGAGCCGATCTTGTTGCCGCACTCGCGGACCAGGATGCGGTGCTCGGCGAGCAGCCGGTCGCGGACCACGGTGCCCTCGGCGCCGACGGGAAGGCGCACGAAGAGGAAGTTCCCCTGCGAGGGGTAGACGGTCAGCCCCGGCAGCGCGCTGAGCTGGCTCGCCATGTCGAGCCGGTCCCGGCGCACCTGCAGCAGGCTCTGCGCGTACTCGGGGCCGTGCTCCTTCAGCATGAACACCACGTACTCGGCGAAGGCGTTGAGGTTCCACTTCGGCAGCATCGAGCGGACCCGGCCGGCCAGCGACGGGTTGGCGACCATGTAGCCGAAGCGGATGCCGTGCAGACCGAAGTTCTTGCCGAGGCTGCGCAGCACGATGACGTTCGGCCGGATCATCGCCTCCTGCACGACGCTCGGTTCCTGCTCCGCGTCCGCGAACTCCAGGAACGACTCGTCGATGACGATCAGGTCCAGGTCGGCCATCGCGTCCATGAACTGCACGAGCGCATGCTTGTGCAGGAAGCCGCCGTCGGGGTTGTTCGGGTTGCAGATCACCGCGACCTTGGTGCCGCGGGTGCGGATGAACTCGGCGTACTGCGCGAGGTCCAGGGCGAAGCCGCTGGACTCCTGGAGCGGGAACATGTCGACCCGCTTGCCGGTCTCCATCGGCTGGTCGGTCCAGCGGCCGAAGGTGGGCACCGGGACGGCCAGCGACTCACGGACGAGCAGGTGGTCGATCCAGGTGATCAGCTCGGTCGAGCCGTTGCCCATGGCGACGGCCTGCGGCGGCAGCTGGAGCAGGTTGCAGAGCTCGGCCGTGATCGTGTCGGCCCCGCTGGGGTAGTACGTGATGATGTCCCGCAGCCGCGCGGACATGGTGTCCATCATGGCCGGGGTGGGGAAGTACGGGTTGCAGGGGATGCAGAAGTCCACCGGGCCGACCCCCTCGCCGCCCTCGCGAGTCAGTGCCGCCATCGACGGACTGTGGGCCGCGGTGTTACGGAACAACGAGGAGACGTTGTCGGCCATGGAACCTCCGTATGGGGCGGGCCCGGCGGGGACGACCGGGCCCGTCGTCATTGGGTGGCCCGCGCGGGGGAGCGCGGGCCGCTCCTACATACGGAGACTGGCGGGGTGTTGTTCAACGCGTGTGAAAGCAGTGTGAGTTTCCGTTTGGGTTCCGGAACCCTGGGCACGCTCTGACCGTCTATCGACAGTACGACTGCTTACACGTCGAACGTGTCGAACGTGTGGATCGTCGTCGTCCGGTACGTCTGGCCGGGCCGCAGCACGGTGGAGGGGAACGCCGGCCGGTTCGGCGAGTCGGGGAAGGCTTGTGTCTCCAGGCAGACGGCGTCGCCCTGCCGGTAGGCGCGGCCGCCGGGGCCGACGAGGGTGCCGTCCAGGAAGTTCCCAGAGTAGAACTGCAGGCCGGGCCGGTCGGTGGCGATCTTCAGGGTGCGGCCGGAGCCCGGGTCGCGCAGCGTGGCCACGTGCACCGGCTCGGCCGTGACGCCCTTGTCGAGGACCCAGTTGTGGTCGTAGCCCTGGGCGTGGATCTGCTGGCGGTGACCGGCCCGGATGTCCCGGCGAATCGTCTTGGGCTCGCGGAAGTCGAAGGGCGTGCCGGAGACGTCCGCCAGTTCGCCCGTCGGGATCAGGCCCTCGTCGGTGGGCGTGTAGCGGCTCGCGGCGATCGTGAGCTCGTGGTCCTCGACCGTGCCGCTGCCCTCGCCGGCCAGGTTCCAGTAGACGTGGCTGGTGAGGTTGACGACGGTCGCCCTGCTGGTGGTGGCCTCGTAGTCGATGCACCACTCGCCGCGCTCGGTGAGGGTGTACGTGACCTTCACGTCGAGCGTGCCGGGGTAGCCCATCTCGCCGTCGGCGCTCGTGCGCAGCAGGCGCAGGCCGACGTCGGAGCCCTCGGTGAACGGCTCCACGTCCCACACCTGTTTGTCGAAGCCCGTCGCGCCGCCGTGCAGGCTGTTCGCGCCGTCGTTGACGTCGATCCGGTGGGCCGTGCCGTCGAGGGTGAACCGGCCCTGGCCGATGCGGTTGCCGTAGCGGCCGATCAGCGCGCCGAAGTACGGGGTCCTGGCGACGTAGTCCTCGAGGCCGGCGAAGCCGAGGCAGACGTTGGCGTACCGGCCGTGCCGGTCGGGGATCTCCAGGGACCGGACGACGCCGCCCCAGGAGAGCACCTGTAGACGGGTGCCGCCGTTCTCCAGGGACCAGCTGGAGACCTCGGTGCCGTCGGCCAGTTCACCGAAGGGCGTCTTCACCATGTGCTGCCTTTCCCTGCCTGTCTGCCGCCGAAAACAGAACGGGCCCCGCCTTGTGGCGGGGCCCGTTCCGGTTCAGGAACCTGACTTGCGCTTGTTCCACACGTCGAACCCGACCGCGGCCAGCAGGGCGAGGCCCTTGATGACCTGCTGCCAGTCGGTGCCGACGCTGAGGAGGTTCATGCCGTTGTTCAGCACGCCGAGGACGAGACCGCCGATGATCGCGCCGAGGACGGTGCCGACACCGCCGCTCATGGAGGCGCCGCCGATGAACGACGAGGCGATCGCCTCGAGTTCGAAGTTGAGGCCCGCCTTCGGGGAGGCCGCGTTGAGCCGTGCGGCGACCACCAGACCCGCGAGGGCCGCGAGCACGCCCATGTTCAGGAAGACCAGGAAGGTGACCTTCTTGTCCTTCACGCCGGAGAGCTTCGCGGCCGGCAGGTTGCCGCCGATCGCGTAGATGTGCCGGCCGAAGACCGCGTTGCGCATGACGTAGCCGTAACCGACCACCAGCAGAGCCAGGACGATCAGGATGATCGGCGCGCCCTTGTAGCTGGCGAGCAGCATCGTGACCGTGAGGATCGCGGCGACGATGGCGACGAGCTTGAGCAGGAAGAGGTTCCTGGGCGCCACTTCGAGGGCGAACTCCTGCTGCCGCTTGCGGTCGCGGATCTCCTGGACGACCGAGAAGGCGATCAGGGTGAAGCCCAGCAGCAGTGTGAGGTTGTGGTAGTTCGTGTCCGGGCCGACCTCCGGGAGGAAGCCGTTGCCCATCTTCTGCAGGCCGTCCGGGAACGGGCCGAGCGTCTGGCCCTTCAGCAGCATCTCCGTCAGACCGCGGAAGATCAGCATGCCCGCGAGGGTGACGATGAAGGAGGGTATGCCGAGGTAGGCGATCAGGAAGCCCTGTGCCGCGCCGGCCACCGCGCCGATGGCCAGGCACAGCAGCAGCGCGAGGGGCCACGCGATGTCGTGCTGCACGGTCAGCACCGCCGCGAAGGCGCCGGTGAACGCCGTGAGCGAGCCGACCGACAGGTCGATGTGACCCGCGATGATCACCAGCATCATGCCGATCGCGAGGATCAGGATGTAGCTGTTCTGCAGCACCAGGTTGGAGACGTTGCGCGGCAGCAGCAGGTCGCCGTCCGTCCACACCTGGAACAGGACCACGATCAGACCGAGGGCGATCAGCATGCCGTACTGGCGCATGTTGCGGCGCAGGCCGTCCAGCACCAGCTGGAGCAGCCCGCCGCCGGAGGCCGACCCACCGCTCTTGCCGGGCGGCGCGGCGGCCGGGCTCTTGGTCACATCGGTGCTCATCGCGTTACCTCTTTGTCCTTCGTCATCTGACGCATCAGCACTTCCTGCGTGGCCTCGGCACGCGGGAACTCACCCGTGAGCCGCCCGGCGGCCATGGTGTAGATGCGGTCGCACATGCCGAGCAGTTCGGGCAGCTCGGAGGAGATGAAGACGACCGCCTTGCCCTGGGCGGCCAGCTGGTCGATGACCGTGTAGATCTCGTACTTGGCGCCGACGTCGATGCCGCGTGTCGGCTCGTCCAGGATCAGCACGTCCGGACCCGCGAAGATCCACTTGCTGAGGACGACCTTCTGCTGGTTGCCGCCGGAGAGCTTGCCGACCCGCTCGAACACGGTCGGGGCCTTGATGTTCATCGACTTGCGGAAGCCCTCGGAGACCTGCCGCTCCTGTTGCTCGTCGACGACGCCGCGCTTGGCCACCTTGTTCAGCGCGGTGAGCGAGATGTTGCGGTTGATCGTGTCGATGAGGTTGAGGCCGTAGTGCTTGCGGTCCTCCGTGACGTAGGCGATGCCGTTGTCGACCGCCTCCGCGACGGACTTCGTCCGGATCTCCTTGCCGTCCTTGAGGACCGTGCCGCCCGCGTACCGGCCGTAGGAGCGCCCGAAGACGCTCATCGCCAGCTCGGTGCGGCCGGCGCCCATCAGGCCCGCGATGCCGACGATCTCCCCGCGCCGCACCTGGATGGACACGTCGTCGACGACCTTGCGCTGCTGGTCGATCGGGTGGTGCACGGTCCAGTCGCGGATCTCCAGGGCCGGGGCCGCGCCCTTCTCCGGCTCGTGCGGGGTGCGCTCGGGGAAGCGGTGGTCGAGGTCGCGGCCCACCATGCCGCTGATGATCCGGTCCTCGGTCGTCTCCGCCGACTTCACGTCGAGCGTCTCGATGGAGTGCCCGTCGCGGATGATCGTCACCGAGTCCGCCACCTTGCGGATCTCGTTGAGCTTGTGGGAGATGATGATCGAGGTGATGCCCTGGTTCTTCAACTCCAGGATGAGATCGAGGAGTTTGTCGCTGTCCTCGTCGTTCAGCGCCGCCGTCGGCTCATCCAGGATGAGGAGCTTCACCCTCTTCGACAGCGCCTTCGCGATCTCCACGAGCTGCTGTTTGCCCACGCCGATGTCGGCGACGCGGGTCTCGGGGTGGTCGCTCAGACCGACCCGGCGCAGCAGCTCGGTGGCGTGCCCGAGGGTCTGCCTCCAGTCGATGAACCCGCCCTTGGCGTGCTCGTTGCCGAGGAAGATGTTCTCCGCCAGGGAGAGGTACGGCGACAGCGCCAGCTCCTGGTGGATGATGACGATGCCGTGCTGCTCGCTCGCCCGGATGTCCTTGAAGGAGCAGACCTCTCCCTCGAAGAGGATGTCGCCCTCGTAGCTGCCGTGCGGATGGACGCCGGAGAGCACCTTCATCAAGGTGGACTTTCCGGCGCCGTTCTCACCGCAGATGGCGTGGACCTCGCCCTGACGGACGGTCAGTGAGACGTCCGACAGCGCTTTTACGCCGGGAAAGGTCTTGACGATCGAGCGCATTTCCAGGACGGGTCCCGCCATGGTCGTGCCTTCCAATCCGTAAGGTTCGACGCTTACTTGAGCTGGTCCGCCGTGTAGTAGCCGCCCTGGACGAGCTCCTTCTCGTAGTTCGTCTTGTCGACGCTCACCGGCTGGAGCAGGTAGGCGGGGACGATCTTGGTGCCGTTGTCGTACGACTTGGTGTCGTTGATCTCGGGCTTCTTGCCGTTGAGCGAGGCGTCGACCATGTCCGTGGCGACCTGGGCGAGCTTGCGCAGGTCCTTGTAGACGGTCATGGACTGCTCACCGGCGATGATCGACTTCACCGAGGCCAGCTCGGCGTCCTGGCCGGAGATGACCGGCAGCGGCTTGGCGGCGGTGCCGTAGCCGTCCGACTTCAGGGCGGCGAGGATGCCGATGGAGATGCCGTCGTAGGGCGAGAGGACCGCGTCGACCCGGCCGCTCGTGTACGTGGAGGTGAGGATGTCCTCCATGCGCTTCTGGGCGGTGGCGCCGTCCCAGCGCAGCGTGGTGACCTTGGTGAGCTCGGTCTGGCCGGACTTGACCACCAGCTTCTTGCTGTCGATGTACGGCTTGAGCACGCTCATCGCGCCGTTGAAGAAGTACTTGGTGTTGTTGTCGTCGTTGGAGCCGGCGAACAGCTCGATGTTGAAGGGGCCCTTGCCGGCGGCCAGGCCGAGCTTGTCGACGAGGTAGGTGGCCTGGAGCTTGCCGACCTTCTCGTTGTCGAAGGACGCGTAGTAGTCGACGTTCTTCGTGCCGAGGATCAGGCGGTCGTAGGAGATGACCGGGATCTTGGCGTCGGCGGCCTGCTGAAGCACGTTGTTCAGGGACTTGTTGTCGATGGCGGCGATGATCAGCGCCTTGACGCCCTGCGTGATCAGGTTCTCGATCTGCGAGACCTGCTGGTCGGGGTCGTCCTCGCCGAAGACCAGCTTGGTCTTGTAGCCCTTGGCCTTCAGGTCCTTCTCGACATTGGCGCCGTCGGTGATCCAACGCTCGGAGGACTTGGTCGGCATCGCGATGCCGATCGTCCCGCCCTTGGCGTCGCCGCCGGTGTCCTCGCTGCCGCCGTCACCGGACTGGCCGCAGGCCGTCAGGGTCAGGGCGAGGGAGGCGGCTCCGGCTATGGCGGCGAGTGCGGCTCTGCGGTTACGCATGATCATCATCCTTGATGTGTGTGCAGGGATCGGTCTCGCGGTGTTGAAGGGCGCTGGCGTTCCCGGAGGTGAATCCGGGAAGACCGAGAAGAAACCGAAAAGAAGATGTGTGGGATTCTGCGTGCCTGTGTCGGCTTGTGTGAAGCAGGGTTTCCGGAACGTTATGACTGAATGTCGAACCGGTTCAGTTCGCCGGGCAGTCGCGAGCCCAGCGGCGCCATGTCGCCGTCCGCGCCATGACGCGCGAGGAGGTCCAGGGCGAGTCGTCCGCGCCGCACCCGTTCCCGGGCCGTGGACAGTGTGACATCGCGCATGTGGTGACCATAGGGGTAGATGCCGGGGGCCTTGGACAGTCCGAACTTCAGGTAGAGCGGTGCGCCGCGCCGGATCAGCTCGGCGACCTCGTACATCCGGATATAGCCGCCGAGATCGTCGGGGGCCTCGATGTACATGTCCATGGGAGCGCCGGACACTCGCCGGATCTCGGTGAGGTGATCCAGCGTCAGATCGCTGGGCACGTTGACCGAGTCGGCGCCGAGCCGCTCGTACACCGCGTACGCGGCCGGGTTGACGGGGCCGATGAGCGCCGACACCTTCAGCGTCGTGTCGGCCGGGATGAGGCCGGCCTGGCGGGCCCGGTGCAGCGTCCACAGCACGCCCTCGTCGGCGACGAGAAGGCACTTGACGCCCAGCTCCGTCGCCCGGACGGCGTCTTCGACGCAGCCGGCGACCGCGTCGTGCCCGCGGGCCCGCAGGCCCCCGCCGCGCGAGTCGGTCCGGGTGGAGCCGCCGATGTCCCAGGTGCCGCGCGGGCCGGTGAACAGGCAGAGCTCGATGTCGCGCTCGCCCGTCGCGTCGACCATCTCGGTGATCTCGGCGTCGGAGAGCATCCACACGCCGCTGCCCTGGCTGATCCGGTGGATCGGCACGTCGAGCCGCGAGGCTTCCTTGAGGATGACGGCCAGCGCTTCGGGACCCTCGCACGAAGGGACCTCGGTGCGCCAGCGGCCGCCGCCCGGGAAGGTGTGGGAGGAGGTGTCGGCGGGGTCGAGGGCGGGCGCGCCCAGGCCGAGCGCGGTGAGCGCCTGCTCACCGGGTCGGCGGGCGCCCGTGGTGGAAGCGTCGGTCGTCACAAGCTGTCCTTCGTGTTCGATATTTCGGACATAGTTCGCGGCTCAGGGCGTGCTGCGTGCGGGATGTGGGTGTACGCCGGTACGGCGGCCGTCAGGTCGCCCCCGTACCGGCGTACGGCTAGGGGTTGCTCCGGCACTCGGCCGGATTCTTCTACGGGCGGAGCAGTACCTTGCCCACCTTCGGATCGCCGGATCCCACCAGCTCGATGGCCTCGGAGAACTCGGCGAGCGGCAGCTCGTGGGTGACGAGCGGCAGCGGGTCCAGCAGCCCGGCCCCGAACACCCGCACGGTGTGCGACCAGGCGTCCGGCGGCGCGCCGAAGACGGTGTGCACCTCCAGCTGCCGAACCACCAGGTCCGTCGGGTCCAGCCCGTCGGCGCCCGGCGCCGGGATCCCCGTCAGCACCAGCCGCCCGCCGCGCCGCAGCAGCGAGGCCGCGGCACGCGCGGCCGACGCGGAGCCGGCGGTCTCGATGACGACGTCGAAGTCGTCCGGCAGCACCTGGTCCCGGGTGCGGAAGTCGGAGGCGCCGAACCGGCGGGAGAGGGCCTCCCGGTCGCTGCGGGTCCCGACGACCAGCAGCTCGGCCGGGGAGCCCGCCTTCAGGAACTGGACGGCGAACATGCCCAGGGTGCCGGTGCCGACCACGGCCACCTTCTCGCCGGGCAGCGCGTGCGCCTTGATCGCGGCGGCCGCGATGCAGGCGGCCGGCTCCAGCAGGGCGGCGGCGGTGAGGTCCGCGTCGTCCGGGAGCACGTGCAGCAGCCGGGCCGGCAGGGTGAGGGTGGCGGCCATGGCTCCCGGCTGGGTGAAGCCGGTCTCCTCGTAGCCGTCCGTGCACAACGTTGTCTCGCCCGCGTGGCAGCGGTCGCAGACCTGGCAGTTGCGGAAGCCCTCGCCCACCACCTTGCGGCCGACGAGCGACGCGGGGACCCCCGCGCCCACCGCCTCGACCGTCCCGGACCACTCATGGCCGGGGGTCAGCGGGTAGCGGACGTATCCCTCGGGCCGGTTGCCCTGGTACACCTCGCGGTCGCTGCCGCAGATGCCGGTCGCGTGGACCCGGACCAGCGCCTCGCCGGGCTCCGGCCGCCGGGGCTCGTGCGGGACGATCCGGTGCTCGCCCGGCGCGTCGACGACGACTGCGGTGCTCACTTCTCGGCGCCCTTCGGCTTGCGCTGTTCCCAGCCCTCGGCCCACAGGTCGAAGCGGGCCTGCTGCTGCGGGAACTCGGCGGCGGCGTCCACGTCCAGCTCGACGCCCAGACCGGGCTTGTCGGAGAGGTGGAAGTAGCCGTCGATCACCTCGGGCGCGCCCTTGACGACCTTCTTGATCTCCGCGTCCGCGAAGTCGTTGAAGTGCTCGAGGATCTTGAAGTTCGGGGAGGTGAACCCGACCTGGAGGGAGGCGGCGGTCAGCACCGGGCCGCCGACGTTGTGCGGGGCGACCAGCACGTAGTGCGCCTCGGCGGTCGCGGCGAGCTTCCTGGTCTCCCAGATGCCGCCGATGTGGCCGACGTCCGGCTGGATGATGTCGACGGCCTGGCTCTCGAACAGCTCGCGGAACTCGATGCGGTCGTGGATGCGCTCACCGGTGGCGACCGGGATGTCGACCTTGGCGGCGACCTTCTCCAGCGCCTTCAGGTTCTCCGGCGGGCACGGCTCCTCCAGCCACGCGGGCTTGAAGGGCGCGAGCTCCTTGGCCAGCCGGATGGCGGTGGCGGGCGAGAACCGGCCGTGCATCTCCAGCATCAGCTCGGAGTCCGGCCCGATGGCGTCGCGCACGGCCTCGATGAGGGAGACGGCGTACAGGGTCTGCTCGTGGTCCAGCTCGAAGTGGCCGGTGCCGAAGGGGTCGATCTTGAGCGCCTTGTAGCCGCGCGCCATGACCCCCTGGGCGGCCTTGTGGTAGGCCTCCGGGGTCCGCTCGGTGGTGTACCAGCCGTTGGCGTACGCCTTGACCTTGTCGGTGACCTTGCCGCCGAGCAGCTGCCAGACCGGGACGCCGAGGGCCTTGCCCTTGATGTCCCAGCAGGCCATCTCGACGACGGCGATGCCGGACATCACGATCTCGCCGGCCCGCCCGTAGTCGCCGTACTTCATCCGGCGCACGAGGTCCTCGACAGCGAACGGGTCGGAGCCGAGAATGTGGTTGGCCTCGGCCTCCTTCAGGTAGCCGATCAGCGCGTCGGTGTGGCCCAGCATGCGGGTCTCGCCGACACCCGTGATGCCCTCGTCGGTGTGCACCAGGACGTACGTCAGGTTGCGCCAGGGCGTCCCGACCACGTGTGTGCTGATTCCGGTGATGCGCACGGAAGTTGCCCTTCGACTGTTCGAGATTTCGTCACTTGTTCGAAATGCTGGGCAGACAGTAAGGATGGCGCGAGGCAGGTGTCAATGGGTCGAACAGGTAACGATTTCGACAGTTTCCGCCCAGCTTTCGATGACGGACTGATCAACTCGCCACGCGGGGATGATCGATTTCCCACACAACTTTCACAGCCGGACCTCGGAACCTGACCATCCGGGAACTTACTCTTCCCGCGTCATGGACTACTGCAACCCGTGCCGAAGGCACCTCAACGGCGCCCTCGCCTGCCCGGGGTGCGGCGCACCCGCCGAACAGCTACGCGCGTATCCCGCGCCCGCCCCGGAGCCGGCGCACACATGGGAGGAACCCGCGCCCGAGCGCGTCGACGACGGCGACCCGGACGGCGGCGCCGAGGGCGAGACCGCGCGCGAGAGCGCGGACGCCGAGCCGTCGGGCCGCGCCGCGCGCCGCCGCGAGCAGGGCCGGGCCGGCCGGCGGGCCCCCGCGGGCACGGCTGCCGCGCCGGACGCGAGCCGTCGCGACCGCAAGGCCACGGTCCACCGGCGCCGCCGCAGGCGCACGATTTTGGTCACCGTCGGCTTCGTGCTGGCGGCCGGCGGACTGAGTCTGGCCGAACTCGGCGTGGACGCGCCGGGGTTCTCCTCCACCCCGGACCCGGCGGCGGCCGGGGGCGAGTCGGCCGAGGTCGACGGATCGACGGCGGCGCCGAGCGCCTCCGCGCAGCCCCTGGACGACCGGACCGGCCCGGGCGGTGACAAGGCCTCCCCCGACGCCTCCGGCTCCCCGTCGGCCTCGCCCTCCGCCTCGGCCTCGGAGTCGCCGGACCGGTCCACGCGAACCCCGGACAAGGAGGCCCAGTCGGCCACCCTCCCCGGTTCCTCCGGCTCGGCGGCCCCGTCGGGCTCCGACGGCGCCCCGACGGCCGACCCCACGTCCGGGGGCGCGTCCCCGCAGCCGTCGCCGTCGGAGACGTGCACACGGTTCCTCTGGTGGTGCTCGTAGCCCCTTCGCGGGGCGAAGAGGCCTGCTGCGGGCCGGAGTCGGGCGTGATTTCCGGCCACCGGCTCCGTGGCCGGGCGGTCGGCCGGCGGCGGGCCGCCCGAGCCGCCGGGAAGACGGCGCGTTATTCAACCGTGACGCCGTTCCGGTGCAGCACTCTTGACCGCCGTGAATTGTTAGCGCTCACAATGACCTCCGCATTCACCAGTCGGTGTCCGATCGTGGCGGCGCGGCAACAGCCGTTCGCAGCACAGGGCTTATCGGCAGACGATCGCCAAGGAGGTACGGCCGTGACCCGCGCGCAGCTTCGACCGCCCACCATGGCTGACGTGGCGCGCATGGCCGGTGTGTCCCACCAGACCGTGTCCCGTGTGCTGGGGGATCACCCCAATGTGCGGGACGAGACCAGGTCCAGGGTGCTGCGCGCGATCGAGGAGATGGGATACCGTCGCAACTCCTCCGCACGTGCCCTGGCGACTCGGCGCACCCGGACCCTGGGCGTGGTCGCGTCCGACACCACCCTGTACGGGCCGGCCAGCACGTTGTTCGCGCTCGAGGAGGCGGCGCGTGCCGAGGGGTATCTCGTCTCGACGGTCAGTCTGCGCGAACTGACCATGGACAAGGTGTCCGAGGCCCTGGACCATCTCAGCGAGGGCGGGGTGGAGGGCGTCGTCGCCATCGCGCCGCAGCGGTCGGCGGTCGAGGCGCTGGCCGAACTCCGCCATCCCTTCCCGGTGGTGGTCGTGGGCAGCGGTCCGGGCGTGGACGTCCCCGCCGTCAGCGTGGACCAGCACCTGGGAGCGCGGCTGGCCACCGGTCATCTCCTGGCCGCCGGCCACCAGAAGGTCTGGCATCTCGCCGGACCGGAGGACTGGCAGGAGGCGGCCGACCGGGCCGCCGGCTGGCGGGCGACCCTCGAAGCGGCGGACGTCGAGCCGCCGATGCTGCTGCGAGGGGACTGGAGTCCGCTGTCGGGCTACCGGGCCGGCCAGGAACTGGCCGGCTGGGTCGGCCGGGGGCTGACCGCCGTCTTCGTCGCCAACGACCAGATGGCGCTGGGCGTGTTGCGGGCCCTGCGCGAGGCGGGGGTCCGAACCCCCCAGGACGTCGCGGTGGTCGGCTTCGACGACATCCCGGAGTCGGAGTTTTTCGCGCCTCCGCTCACCACCGTCCGGCAGGACTTCGCGACGGTGGGCAGGCGGGGCATCGCCCTGCTCCTGGAACTGATCGAAGGCCGGCCGCCGGCCATCGCGAACCGGCTCGCGATCGAACCCCAACTCGTCGTCCGAGCCAGTTCCTTCCCGTACGCCGCCCAGTCGGAAGGCGTACCTCTCTGACGGACCGACAGGCCGCCCCTCCCCCCAGTGTGGCCGATATTCCGAACAATGATCGACAGGCTGGACGCAGTGCGGCCGGTTCTGTCGAGTGCCAACGGGTCCATCCCCGGCCCGGCTCTTCAAAGGAGAAGAACATGCTCAACAGAAGGAACTTCCTCACCGCGGCGGTCGGCGTGGCGGCGGCGGGCGGCCTGGCGGCCTGCGCCAAGAAGGACGACACCGCGTCCAGCTCCTCCTCCGGGGACGGCAGCAAGGCGATCAGCCTCGGTTTCTCCCAGGTCGGCTCGGAGAGCGGCTGGCGCAGCGCCAACACCGACTCGGTGAAGTCGGCCGCCAAGGAAGCCGGTTACAGCCTCAAGTTCTCCGACGCCCAGCAGAAGCAGGAGAACCAGATCTCCGCCATCCGCAGCTACATCGCGCAGAAGGTGGACGTCATCGCCTTCTCGCCGGTGGTCGTCACCGGCTGGGACGCGGTGCTCAAGGAGGCGAAGGCCGCGAAGATCCCGGTGGTCCTCACCGACCGCTCCGTCGAGACCTCCGACGAGTCCCTGTACGTCACCCTGGTCGGCTCCGACTTCACCGACGAGGGTCGCCGCGCCGCGAAGATCCTGGAGAAGGTCATCGCGAAGGCCGGCCTCAAGGGCGCCGTCAAGATCGCCCAGCTGGAGGGCACCACCGGCGCCGCCCCCGCGATCGAGCGCGCCAAGGGCTTCAAGGAGGTCATGGACGCCGACCACGCGTCCGACTGGAAGGTCGTCGTCAGCCAGACCGGCGACTTCACCCGCGCCGGCGGCAAGCAGGTCATGGCGGCCTTCCTGCAGTCCAACCCGGACATCAACGTGCTCTTCGCGCACAACGACGACATGGCCATCGGCGCCATCCAGTCCATCGAGGCGGCGGGCAAGAAGCCCGGCACGGACATCCTGATCGTCTCGATCGACGGCGTGAAGGACGGCTTCGTGGCCATGTCCGAGGGCAAGATCAACGCCATCGTCGAGTGCAACCCGCTGCTCGGCCCCCAGCTGATGGACGTCGTGAAGAAGGTCAAGGACGGCGAGACGGTCGAGCGCTGGATCAAGACCAAGGAGGGCGACTTCATGCAGGACCAGGCCAAGGCCGCGCTCCCGACCCGGAAGTACTGACCGACGCACCCACCGGCAGGGAGCCTCCGGCCGACCGAGCGCCATCGGTCCCGGGGCTCCCTGCGGGCCTGAACCTTTTCTCACGAGGAGCACTGCCATGGCAGAGCCGCGGCCCGTCCTGGAGATGACGGGCATAGTCAAAGAGTTTCCGGGGGTACGGGCTCTGTCGGACGTCGACTTCCGGCTCTTCCCCGGCGAGATTCACGCCCTGATGGGCGAGAACGGCGCGGGAAAGTCCACCCTGATCAAGGTCCTGACGGGGGTCTACTCCCTGGACGGCGGCACGATCACCCTGGACGGGAAGTCCGTGCGGTTCGGCAGCCCGCTGCACGCGCAGCAGGCCGGCATCAGCACGGTGTACCAGGAGGTGAACCTCTGCCCCAACCTGTCGGTGGCGGAGAACATCTTCATCGGGCGCGAGCCCACCCGGATGGGCCGGATCCAGTGGAAGCGGATGCGCAAGGAGGCGGCGGAGCTGGTGGACCGGCTCGGCCTCGACATCGATGTGACCGCGCCCCTGTCCTCGTACCCGCTGGCCGTGCAGCAACTGGTCGCGATCGTACGGTCGGTGGGCACCGGCGACAGCGACGGACAGGGCTCGGGCACCAAGGTGCTGGTCCTGGACGAACCGACGTCCAGCCTCGACCGCGACGAGGTCAAGGAGCTGTTCCGGCTGATGCGGCAGCTCAAGGACGAGGGCGTGGCGATCCTGTTCGTCTCGCACTTCCTCGACCAGATCTACGAGATCTGCGATCGCATGACGGTCCTGCGCAACGGCGCCCTCGTCGGCGAGCACATGGTCGCCGACCTCGACCAGGTCGCGCTGATCCAGCTGATGATCGGCAAGGCCCTGGACCAGCTGGAGGAGCTCCACGACCAGCAGCTGCACGCCGACGTCGGCGAGACGCTGCTCACGGCCGACGGCCTCGGCAGGACCGGCGGCATCGCCCCCTTCGACCTGGAGATCAAGAAGGGCGAGGTGATCGGCCTCGCCGGCCTCCTCGGCTCGGGCCGCACCGAGCTCGCCCGGCTGCTCTTCGGCGCCGACCAGCCGGACAGCGGCAAGGTGTCCATCGGCGGCAAGCAGGTCTCGATGAGCGCCCCGAACGACGCGATCGGCGCCGGTGTCGCGTTCTGCTCCGAGAACCGCAAGACCGAGGGCCTGGTGCCCGATCTGACGGTCCGGGAGAACATCATCCTGGCCCTGCAGGCCTCGCGCGGCTGGACCCGGCCCATCCCGGTCGCGCAGCGCGACGAACTCGTCGCCAAGTACATCAAGGCGCTGGACATCCGCCCCGCCAACCCCGAGGCCAGGGTCGGCCAGCTCAGCGGCGGCAACCAGCAGAAGGTGCTGCTGGCCCGCTGGCTGATCACCCAGCCGAAGCTGCTGATCCTCGACGAGCCGACGCGCGGCATCGACGTCGGCGCGAAGGCGGAGATCCAGAAACTCGTCGTCTCGCTCTCCGAGGACGGCATGTCCGTCCTGTACATCGCGGCCGAACTCGAAGAGGTGCTCCGGCTCAGCCACACCATCGGAGTGCTGCGCGACCGCCGGCTGGTGGCGCAGCTGGCCAACGGGCCCGAGATCACCACGAGCCGGATCCTGGAGACCATCGCGAGCGGAGAGCACCAGTGACCACCTCCACCTCCACCTCGACCTCCACCCGATGGCGGGCGCTGACCCACCATCACCTGTTCTGGCCGCTGGCGGTCCTCGTCTTCCTGCTGCTCGTCAACGTTCCCTTCACCCCCGACTTCTTCTCGATCAAGATGGCGGACGGCCACCTCTACGGCAGCCTCGTCTCGATCGTGCTGTTCGGATCGCCGCTCATCCTGGTGGCGGTCGGCATGACCCTGGTCATCGCCACCGGCGGCATCGATCTGTCCGTCGGCGCCGTGGTCGCCATCACCGGAGCACTGGCCTGCTCGTACATCAGCGACCAGTCCGATCAGAGCGCCCTGTCCGGGGTGCTGCTCGCCATGGGCCTGGGCCTGCTGGCCGCGGTCGTCTGCGGCCTGTGGAACGGCTTCCTGGTCGCCCGGATGGGCATCCAGCCGATCATCGCCACGCTGATCATCATGGTCGCCGGGCGCGGTGTCGCCCAGCTGATCACCGACGGCCAGATCATCACCATCAACAGCGAGCCGTACAAGCTGATCGGCGGCGGCTACTGGCTGACGCTGCCGTTCTCCATCTTCGTGGTGGCCGTGGTCGTGGCCGTCACCGTCGTCCTCACCCGGCGCACGGCCCTCGGGCTGCTCGTCGAGTCGGTCGGCGGCAACGCCGAGGCCAGCCGTCTGGTGGGCATCAGGTCCCGGCGCATCAAGATCATGGTGTACGCGTTCTGCGCGCTGTGCGCGGGCATCGCGGGCCTGATGATCAGCTCCAACACCTCGGCGGCGGACGGCAACAACGCCGGCCTGTGGATCGAACTCGACGCGATTCTCGCCGTGGTGATCGGCGGCACATCCCTGCTGGGCGGCCGGTTCTCCGTCGGCGGCACGGTGGTCGGCGCCCTCGTCATCCAGACGCTGACCACCACGATCTACACCATCGGCGTGCCGACCCAGACCAACCTGGTCTTCAAGGCCGCCGTCGTCATCGTCGTGTGTCTGCTCCAGTCCCCGAAGTTCCGGGCCAAGGTCTTCGGCGCCGGATTCGGCGCCAGGTTCGGCGCGAAGACCGGGGCCGAGCCGGCCGCGGCGTCGGCGGACACCGCCGCGGCGACCGAGGCCGCTCCCAAGATGGAGGTGTCGTGATGAGCACGACCACCCGGACCCCCACGGCCCCGGCCCCCGACAGCCGTACCCCGTCCCGGGCCGCGCGGCTGCTCGGCGACCGGCGGCTGCCCGTCGTGGCGACGGCCCTGCTCTTCCTCGTGATGTACGGCGTCGGCCTCGGCCGCTACCAGTACTACGGGTTCGCCGAGCCGCAGGTCTTCCTGAACCTGTTCATCGACAACGGCTATCTGCTGGTCGCCGCCGTCGGCGTCACCTTCGTCATCCTGTCCGGCGGCATCGACCTGTCCGTCGGCTCGATGATCGGCTTCACGACGATGTTCACGGCCTGGCTGGTCGAGCGCCAGGGGCTGCCGCTGGTGCTCGTGATCCCGATGGCGCTGGCCGTGGGCGCGTTCGGCGGGTTCCTGATGGGCTATGTGATCCACAACTTCGAGATCCAGCCCTTCATCGTGACGCTCGCCGGCCTGTTCCTCTTCCGCGGCCTGTGCCTGGTCATCAGCAAGGAGTCGATCTCCATCGACGACTCCTCGGTGAGCAGCATGGCCCAGGCGCAGGTGTCGCTGGGGATGGGCTTCCTGTCGATCGGCGCGATCGTCTCGCTGGTCGTCCTCGCCGTCGCGTTCTACGTCCTGCACTACACGCGCTTCGGGCGCCGGGTGTACGCCATCGGCGGCAACGAGCAGTCGGCCATGCTGATGGGTCTCCCGCAGGGCGGCACGAAGATCGCCGTGTACACCGTGAGCGGGTTCTGCTCGGCGCTGGCCGGGCTGCTCTTCACGCTGTACATCCAGTCCGGCGACCCGCTGCACGCGACGGGCATGGAACTCGACGCGATCGCCGCGGTCGTCATCGGCGGCACCCTGCTGACGGGCGGCTCCGGCTATGTCCTGGGCACCCTGTTCGGTGTCCTGGTCCTGGGCCTGATCAAGAGCATCATCCAGTTCGAGGGCACGCTCAGCTCCTGGTGGACGAAGATCGCCACCGGTGTGCTGCTGTGTGCGTTCATCCTGATCCAGCGCTTCATGACGACCCGCAGGAAGACCTGAGCCGAGGAGACGTTCCCGGTCGGAGCGGTCCGGCGCACTCACCCCGTGCGCCGGACCCGCGCCGTTTCCGCGCCGCTCGACGCCTGCCCGTCGCCTGCTCGTCGTCGGCTCAGCCGGTCTTGAAGATCGTCCAGACCGTCTTGCCGATGGCGTGCTCCGTGATGCCGAAGTCGTCGGAGACATGGCGGGCCAGCTGGAGGCCTCGGCCCGAGCAGGCGTCGGAGGGCGGGGGGTCCGCGGGGACCGGGTGGTCGCCGGTGTCGCGGACGGCGAGGCGGATCAGCGGGCCGTCCAGGGCGAGGGTCACGCAGTACTGCCGGCCCGGGGGCACACCGTGCAGCAGGGCGTTCGTGGCGAGCTCCGAGACGCACAGTCTTATGTCGTCCAGCCGATCGACGCAGCCCCACTCCGCCAGGACCTGCTCGACGAAGGTGCGGGCGGCCCGTACGGAGGCGCGCGAGCGGGGGAAACGACGTTGCCGTGTCAGGGGCACGGGGGGCCACCTCCGGTGGTTCAGGGGCGTCCTGCGGCGATACCTTACTGTTATTCGCGAAAGGTGACAAGGTAGTGAAGGGTGGCTGAGGGTGGCTCGGGGTGGCGGTTGGCGGATGAGTCAAGTCGCCTACCGTGTAGGGCGGCAGGGTCGAAAGAACGGTCGGCCGTACAGGAGGACGTCGTGGGTGGGAGCGATTGGGTCAGCACGTCGTTGCCGTATCTGATGCCCCGGGGGACGGGGCAGGGCGACCCCTGGGCCGCGGAGGCCGCGGCGCGGGGGCGGCGGGGTACGCAGCGGATAGTGCACGCCGGCGAGGTGCCCGCTCCCGCCGAAGTGGCGGCGCTGCTCGACGTCCCGGAGGGCGATCCCGTCGTCGTGCGCCGGCGCCTGATCCTCCTCGACGACGAGCCCAGCGAGCTGACCGACACCTACTACCCGACGGCCGTAGCGGCCGGCACCCGCCTCGCCGGCACCGCCAAGATCCGCGGCGGCGCCCTCGCGCTGCTCGCCGAACTCGGCCATGTCGGCGTCCTCGTCCGGGAGGACGTGACGGCCGGGATGCCGGACGACGACGAGCGCCGGGCGCTGAGCACCGCCCCCGACGAGCCCGTCCTGCGGCTGGTCCGGCTCACCCTGGACCGCGACGACCGGCCGATCCAGGTCGACCGTATGGTGATGCCTGCCCTACGGCAGAGGCTGCGCTACCAGATCAGGATCGGATGACCGTGCCCAAGGCAGAACCGGAAGCCGCCGACCGCCGATCCCTGCACGAGCGGATCGCGGCCGATCTGCGCGACGACATCATGAGCGGCGAGCTCGCCCCCGGCGCCAACCTGCCCACCACCGCCCGGCTCAAGGACCGCTTCGCCGCGTCCAGCGCCACCGTGCAGAAGGCCCTGCAACTCCTCAAGGACGAACGCCTGGTGGTCGGCCGGGCGGGCGCCGCCGTCACCGTCCGCGAACATCGCCAGCGCACCGTCCGGCCCGCCGCCCTGATGGCGCCGGGCAGCCCCGGCGCGCCCTACCGCTGGCTCGCCGAGGCGGCCAAACACGGCACGCACGCCCGCACCGAGCTCCTCGACGTGGCCGAGATCCGGCCGCCCGCCGACGTCCGCGCCGCCCTCGGCCTCCCGCCGGACGGCACCGCCCTGCTGCGCGCCCAGATACTCCTCGTGGACGACGAACCCGCCGAACTCGTCGAGGCCTACTACCCGTCGGACCTCGCGCGGGGCACGCCGCTGGCCGAGCGCCGCCGGATCAGGGGCGGAACTCCCGCCCTGCTGACCGAACTCGGCCACCCGCCCCGCCGCAGCACGGACCGGGTCTCCGCCCGCGTCCCCACCCAGGACCAGTACCGCGCCCTCCGCCTCACCAGCAGCATGCCGGTACTGCGTACACTGCGCGTGATCCACAGCGACGGCGACCGTCCTGTCGAGGTGACCGTGATGGTGAAGGCCGGTCATCTCTACGAGCTGCAGTACGAGTTCACCGCGGAAGCAACAGAAGCAACAGAAGAAGTGGAAGGAGGGGGAGGGGCGTGACCGTGCTCGTCCTCTCGGGGCTCCTCGCCCTTGTCCTCGGTGGCTGCGCCTGTGTCTGGTGGGCGGCCCGCGGCGGCCCCCGCTGGGCGCGGGGCGTGGCCGCCGTGATCCTGACGCTGAGCGAACTGCTGACCCAGGCGGAGCGCAGGAGCCGCAGGAGCGGCAGTAGCGGGCGGTCGAACCAGGGCGACGACTAGGACCTGTCCGAGGACGGCTCGGAGGCCTGCCCCCGGGCCGGTTCGCTAGTGCCGCGGCAGGCAACGTTCGCCCCGTCGCGACGCCCGGCACGCACTCTCGCCGCACCGGCCGAAAGCCCAAGTACGTCCAGTACGAG
>NZ_JBFAKW010000052.1:0-62964 GCF_040655955.1 Streptomyces sp. NPDC050263
CGGTGTGCCGGCCGGAAGTCCTCGTACTGGACGTACTTGGGCTTTCGGCCGGTGCGGCGAGAGTGCGTGCCGGGCGTCGCGACGGGGCGAACGTTACCTGCCGCGGCACTAGCTCGGCGCGGAGCTGGGGGACGAGCATGAAGCGCGGGGTGTGGTACTTCGGCGCGACTTGCCGCCGCGGGTGCGGCAGGTGCTTCCGGCGGGCACCACAGTTATTCGCCCTGCCCGGCCATTGGACGGTGGATGACTTAAGTGCTGTCCGCCTGCTGGAGCCCTCCCCCACATCTCCGCCCCCACCATTCAGTGGACGGGGGGGATCGCGGCATGCGGCCACCCTTCGTCACGCAACCAGCTGGTTCAGGTCACCGCTACCAGGACGGCATGGAGGATCAGCTCGGCGCGCCGGGCCTGGTCCTCAACGCCGTCGTCCTGTTCAACACCAGGTACATGGACACTGCGGTAAACCAGCTGCGGGCGGACGGCTTCGATGTCCGCGACGAGGACGTCGCCCGGCTTTCCCCGTTCGTGCGGCAGCACATCGACATGCTGGGCCGGTATTCGTTCAAGTTGCCCGACCTGCCCGGCGGGATGCGCCCGCTGCGCAACCCGCACGCGGCCGAAGAGGCGTGAACCCGGTGAGGGTGACATTCACCGCCGGGGCTATCCCGGCGGTGACGTTTGCACTGGTCACCGGCTCGTAGGGTGCCAGGAGCCGTAACGCAGCCTGAGGTCGCGGCGGCTATGGGTTGCGGCGGGTGCGGTAGGCGGCGGTGAAGCTCCAGGCTGCCGGGTCGGCACTGGGGGTGTGGGCGGCCGCCACACCGGGTGGGTGCGGCGGCCGTGGGTGGGATCGGCTTCTGGTTCGAGTCAGTCAGCCCGGAGCAAGGTGTGCAGCTCGGTGGTGTCAATGATGTGGGCCCGTGAGGGAAAGACATGGTGGAGCAGGACGTTGTGGACTTCGGTGTCTGGGTCGGCGACGCCGTCGGACAGGACGTAGAGCTGGTAGTCGCGGTCGGCCGCGTCGATGACGGTGGACAGGACGACTCCGCTGGTACTGATGCCGGAGACGACCAGAGTGGTGATGCCGCGCTCGCGTAGCTGCTGGTCGAGGTCGGTGGTGGACATGCCGCCGTAGCGGACCTTGCGCACGATGATGTCGCCGTCCTGGGGAGCCAGGCGCTCGTGGACGGCAGTGGCAAGGTCCTCGTGGTGCATGACGTGGTGTTGGGCCAGCGGGGCGAAGGACTTGTTGGAGGCCGGCATCGCGTCCCAGTCGGCCTCGGTGAAGCCGACGCGTACGTAGGCGATGGTGCCGCCATGTGCGCGAACGTCGGCGATGGCCCCTTCCACGCGACCGAGCAGGGCGTTGCGCTCCTCGCCTTCGGGCACAAGGGCCAGAATCGCGGGCTGGTAGTCCATGACGAGAAGCGCGGTGTGCGTGGGGTCAAGTGCGGGCGCGGTGCTCACGCGAGTGTTCTCCTTGCTGGTGGTGTACCTGGTCGACGCGGACGCGCACCGGCGGACCGGCTGCGGCCTGCGGGTTTCAGTCGGCGAGTTGCGGTGCCTCATGAGTGGCTGCGGGCCACTTCCGGCTCGTGCTGCGACGTCTGGTCCTGTCGGGGAAGCAGCAGCGGGGTGGTCAGGATGAGCAGTCCTGCGACCGTGAGAGCGGTGCGCGGGCTGGTGACGTCGGCGAGCAGCCCGGCGAGCGCGGTGAGGACGGCGATGGACGCCTGCTGCCCAATCGACCAGGCCGACAGGGTGCGGGCGACGAGATGCTTGGGGGTGTGTTCGAGCCGGTAGGTGGCGAGCACCGGGCTGTACAGGCTCATGTTGATGATGATTGCCAGCTCGACGGCCATCACGGTGACGAGGCCGACGATGCCGGGACTGACAAAGGCCAGGCCGATCAGCCAGATGGCGCGCAGGGTGCCGACGGTCCGGAAGACCCGGTGCCGGCCGTAGCGGGCCACGACACGGCGGGCCAGCCGGGAGCCGATGAGTCCGCCGAGACAGGGGGCGGCGAAGGCGAGGGCGTACTGCCAGGGTGGAAACCCGAGTTGGCGAAGCAGGAGCACAGCCAGCAGCGGCTCGGTGGCCATGATCAGACCGGCGACGAGCATTTGGTTGAGGTAGAGAGGCCGCAGACCGGGGTGGCCCATGATGTGTCGCCAGCCGTCAAGCAGTGCGCCCGCCCGGAGCGGGCTCTTGTCGGTCGTTCGCGGTGCTTCTTCCTGGTCGCGGATCGCGGTGATGCCCAGCGCGGAGAGCAGGTAGCTGAGCGCGTCGGCCACCACGGTGGTGACCGGCCCGAACAGGCCGATCGCCGCCCCGCCGAGCGGTGGTCCGACCGCGATGGAGCTCCAGTTCGTGGACTCGAACCGCGCGTTGGCGACGAGCAGGTCGTCCGGCCGCACGAGGGCCTTGAGGTAAGCGCCGCTGGCCGCGTTGAAGGCGATCTTGGCTGCGGCGACCACGGCCGAGACCACGAGCAGTTGGACGAAACTGAGCCGTCCGAAGGCGTAGGCGACGGGGATCGTCGCCATGGCCGCAAACCGGGCCAGGTCCATCATGATCATGACCGGGCGCTTGCGCCGGAACTCCACCCACGGCGCGAGCGGCACCGCGATCAGCGCGCCCATCGCAGGCCCCACTGCGGACAGCGCGGACACCTCGGCGGGTCCGGCATGCAACACCAGCACGGCGATCAGCGGCAACGCCCCGAACCCCAGCCCGGACCCGTACGCGCTCACTGCGTATGACGCCCACAGCCAGCCGAACCGCCGACCCAACCGTCTCCTGCCCACCATGCTCAGCGCACTCCCCTTGAAATCCCATCTGAACAAACTGACGTTGACTGATGAGAGGTAAGCGGGCAGGACAATGGCAGGTCAAACAACTGACCTGCCAGTAATCCACAACCAGTAGTTGTTCACTAAGGTGGGTCGGCGTGGACCTCGAAGCAGTACGTACCTTTGTCGCCGTCGCGGAAGCGGGCCAGTTCCAGAAAGCCGCCACCGACCTGTCGATCACCCAGCAGGCCGTCTCCAAACGCATCGCCACACTGGAGCACAACCTCGGTGTGCGGTTGTTCACCCGTGCCCCACGCGGCGCCGAGCTCACCATCGACGGGCAGGCGTTCCTGCCCCACGCGCGCGAGTTGCTGCGCGTCGCCGAGCGCGCGGGTGCGTCCGTGCGCCCGGGCCGCCGTCCGCTGCGCGTCGACGTGATCGCCTCGCGCAGCGCTCAGTCGGGCCTGATGCGCGACTTCCACCGCGTACACCCCGACATCGAGCTCGACGTGATGATGCTGTTCGACATCGAGACGGCCGTCACCGCCATTCGCTCCGGTGCGATCGACGCGTCCTTCCGCGCCGTCGCTGCGCCCGGCCGGCCCCTTCCCGAGGACATCGCCTCCGTCCGGGTGCTCGACGAGCCGCTCCAGTTCCTCACCGGCCCCGCCCACGCG
Organism: Streptomyces sp. NPDC050263; assembly: GCF_040655955.1. NCBI lineage: Bacteria > Bacillati > Actinomycetota > Actinomycetes > Kitasatosporales > Streptomycetaceae > Streptomyces > Streptomyces sp. NPDC050263. The sequence continues at coordinate 3,470 of NZ_JBFAKW010000052.1, forward strand.
CTGGCGGGCGCCCGGTCGGTGACCGTCGCCCGGCTCACCGGGCACCGTATCTGGATGCCCGGCATCGCCCCCGGTACCGAGTGGGGTGCCTACTACGACGACCTCGTCGCCGAGTTCGGCCTCACCATCGAAGTGACCGGCCCCAACTTCGGCTCCGACGCACTCCTCGACACCATCGCCGACACCCCAGCCCTGGCCACTTTCATGGGCGAACACACCCGCCTCATCTGGCCCACCGATCACGGTCTGCGCCGGATCCCGGTGACCGACCCGACGCCCGTCTACCCGCACTCACTCCTCTGGCACCGCGACAACCCCCACCCAGCGCTGGCCGCCCTCCGCACCCACCTCGCCACCACGACGGCCGGCCCCGACGCCGCCGGGACCTGGACACCGAGCTGGGCGATTCCTCGCTGAACGGCTCCCCGCCCGTGCGGCCAGCCCCGCCCAGCGCAGGCGGTTAACGGCGGGCGTCGCCGGGGGCGAGCAGGCTGGTCAGCTCGGCGATCGCCTCCGGGGAGGGCTTGAAGTAGCGGCGGACGTTCTCCGGCTTCTTGTGCCGGGACTTCGCCATCAGCATCAACAGCGAGGCACCCTGCTCGCCGAGATGGGTCAGGGCGGAGTGGCGGTACTCGTGCAGGTCCCAGCCCGTACCCGGCCCGCGCAGGGCAGTGTGCTCGTCGAGCAGGGCGCGGGCCTGCCGGTCTCCGTACCCGGGCAGTTGGCCGACCGGCCCTCTCACTGGTCGCGCCGTTGTGCGCTGGTGACGGCGAACACGGCTGCGGTGAGCGCCCACACCGCGCCATTGGGGTAGCACTGGCCGAGGAGCACGTCGTCGACGGCGGTCGGCGGGATGCCGGTGCGGTCCAGGACCGCGCGGACGACGGTGGCCGCGAGCCGGGCGGCCGTGACGTCCCGGAAGACTCCGCCGTAGCCTCCGACCGGGGTACGTATCGGTTCGCAGATGACCGCGTCACGCATCCGTCATGCCTTTCGTCAGCGAGTACAGGGGACGGGAGGAGCCGGGAGGCGGGAGAAGGGGCGGGGGCTCACATGTACCGGCCGCCGGTCACCTCGACGACGGCTCCGGTGATGTAGCTCGCCAGGTCGGAGGCGAGGAAGAGGACCGCCTGGGCGACCTCGGCGGGTTCGCCCGCGCGGCCCATGGGGATCTCGGCGAGCTTGGCGTCCCAGGCGGCCTGCGGCATGGCCTCGGTCATCGCGGTGCGGATCAGGCCGGGCTGCACGGCGTTGACGCGGACGCCCGCCTTCGCGAGCTCCTTGGCGGACGCCTTGGGCAGGCCGACGAGTCCGGCCTTGGCCGCGCTGTAGTTCGTCTGCCCGAAGTTGCCGACCTTGCCGGCGATCGAGGAGATGTTGACGATGCTGCCGCCGCGGCCGTGCTCGCGCATCGCCTCGGCGGCGTGCCGGGTGCCGTTCCAGGCGCCGGTCAGGTGGACGTCGACCACCGCGCGGAAGTCGTCCAGGGCCATCTTGCGCAGGGTCGCGTCCCTGGTGATCCCGGCGCTGTTGACCATGACCCCGACCGGTCCGAAGGCGTCGGCGCAGTGGGCGACGCGGGCGGCGACCTGGTCGCCGTCGGTGACGTCGCAGTGCAGCGAGGTGGCGGGCGTGCCGTTTCCGGTGAGCCGGGCGGCCGCCTCGGCCGCGGCGTCCTCGTCGACGTCGCCGATGACGACGCGGGCGCCCTCGCCGCCGAGCACGGCGGCGATCTCGTAGCCGATGCCTCGTGCGGCGCCGGTGATCACCGCGTTCCGACCGTCCAGCAGTCCCATGTCAGCCCGCCCTGGCTCGACGCCATTCCTCTTAAATAGATAACCTATTATGCTGAAACAATCAATACAGCGATCCTGCTGTGCGAGCGGGACCGGACGAGGAGTGGGCGCAGGTGGACATCAGCCATCCCCCAAAGACCGAGGCGTTCCGCACCGAGGTCAAGGAGTTCCTCGCCGAGGCGCTGCCGCCGGACCGGCCGGGCATCGGCGCCCTCGACGAGGAGGCGGCCTGGGCGTTCGCCCGGGACTGGCCCCGCCGGCTCGCCGAGCGCCGCTACCTCTCCCTCGCCTGGCCCGAGGAGTACGGCGGCCGCGGACTGTCCAAGCTGCACCAGGTCGTGCTGATGGAGGAGCTCGCGCTGGCCGGGGTGCCGTTCGGGCTGCCGCAGGACACCTTCGGCGTGAAGATGCTGGCGAACACGCTGCTGCGCTGGGGCACGGAGGAGCAGAAGCGCCGCTTCCTGCCCCGCATCCTCAGCGGCGAGGACACCTGGCGCCAGGGATACTCGGAGCCGGACGCGGGCTCGGACCTGGCCTCCCTGAAGACCCGCGCCGCCCTGGACGGCGAGGAGTGGGTGATCGACGGACAGAAGGTGTGGACCTCCGGCGCCCACCACAGCGACTGGATCTTCGTCCTCGCCCGCACGAACCGCGAGGCGGCCGGGCACCGCGGCATCTCCTTCCTCCTCGTCCCGCTCGACCAGCCCGGGGTGGATGTGCGGCCGTTCCGCATGATGAGCGGGCAACTGCACTTCAACGAGGTGTTCTTCGACGGCGCCCGCACCCGCGCCGAGCTCGTCGTAGGCGGCGTCGACAACGGCTGGACGGTCGCTCAGAGCCTGCTCGGCGTGGAGCGCGGGGAGGAGGCGGCGACCAACCCGATCCTGTTCCGGGCCGAGGTCGAGCGGCTCGTCGAACTGGCCCGCCGGTACGGCAAGGACCGGGATCCGGTCGTGCGGCAGCGGATCGCCTGGTGCTGGTCCAAGGTCGAGATCATGCGCTATCTCGGCTACCGGACCCTCACCGGCTGGCTCAAGGGCGCCGACCCCGGCCCCGAGTCCTCGATCGCCAAGCTGTACTGGAGCGAGTACCACACCGAGGTCACCGACCTGGCGATGGACATCATGGGCCTGCACAGCCAGGTGCCGGCCGGCCGCAGCTGCGGACCTACCGCACCGACGACCCCGGCGCCGCCAACTCCTCCGCGTCCTGGTCGACGACCTACCTGATCGCCCTCCCGGCACGCTCTACGCGGGGACCTCCCAGATACAGCGGAACATCCTCGCGGAGAAGGTGCTGGGGCTGCCGCGCGAGCCGCGGGCGACGGCGGATTAGCAACGGTCCGACCTGTGCCGTTCCAAGGAATGGCCAAGCCCCTGGGCCCCAGCCCCGGGCAGGTCTATCGTCGGCGCCGTGTGCCAGAGCGCGGGAGAGCGGCCGATGATGCCGCAGGACGAGGCCGTGATCGGCTGCACGGGGACGGTACTCGTCGGAACCCGCGGCGCCGCGGGCCCCGGCGAGATCCTGGTGCGGGTCCGGGGCGGCTCCGAGACCTTTCTCGCCTGGTCGGAGGATCCGCTGCCGACGGGGACGACGGTGCTGGTGATCGCGTCGCGCGGCTGTCGCGCGGTCGACGTCGTCGAGTGGGCGGATCCGTTGGACGCGCTCGGCGACCTCGCCGACGCAGACTGAGGAGTACAGAGAGATGTTCGGTTACCGCGTTCCCGCTCCCGACGAGGCGATGCTGATCTCGGGAGGCAGGCGGGGACTGGGGGGCGCGCCGTTCCGAGTGGTCACGGGGCACGGAAAGTTCGTGCTCCCGATCTTCCGAAAGACCCGTTTCCTGACCCTGTCGATGTGCGAGTCCGAGGTCACCGAGACCTGTGTGACCCGGCAGGGCATCGCGCTGCACGTCCGCGCCGTCATCGCCTTCAAGGTCGGCAACGACCACGAGAGCATCATCAACGCGGGCCAGCGCTTCCTCTCCGACCAGGACCAGATGGCGGTGCTGACCGGCCGGATCTTCGCGGGCCACCTGCGGTCGATCATCGGCTCCATGACGGTCGAGGAGATCGTCACCGAGCGGCAGAAGCTCGCCGCGGAGGTCCTGGACACCTCCAAGACCGAGATGGCGAAGATCGGCCTGATCGTGGACTCACTCCAGATCCAGTCGATCGACGACGGCGACACCGGCTACATCGACGCGATGTCGGCGCCGCACAAGGCGGCCATCCAGCGACAGGCCCAGATCGCCCAGGCACAGGCCACCCAGGCGGCGGCGGAGGCGCAGCAGGAGGCGGACCGCAAGCAGGCCGAGTACGCCCGGCAGACCGCGATCGTCAAGGCGGAGTACTCGGCCGAGGTGAACCGCGCCGAGGCCCAGGCCGCGCAGGCCGGACCGCTGGCCCAGGCGCACGCCCAGCAGGAGGTGCTCGCCGCCCAGACCGAACTGGCGCTGCGCCAGGCCAAGCTGCGTCAGCAGCAGCTGGTCGCCGAGATCGTGAAGCCCGCGGAGGCCGAGGCCGAGCGGATCAGGGTGCTCGCCGCCGCCGACGCCCAGCGCATGAAGATCCAGGCCGAGGCGGCAGCCTCCTACGACCGGGTCGCGCTCGACCGGATGCTGATCGACCAGCTCCCGCAGATCGTGAAGGAGGCCGCCGGCGGCCTCGCCGGGGCCAACGTCAATGTCCTCAACGGCGCGGACGGTCTCGGCGAGATAGCCGCCGGTCTGGTGTCCCAGGGCCTGACGATCCTCGACTCGGTCCGCCAGAACCTGAACGGCGACTCCACCGACGGCCGCGGCCGCCTTGAGGAGAACGGCGGCAGCGGCGTGCTCGAACTGCGCCCGGGCCGCGAGAAGAAGTCCGACGACGGCCCCGTGGACGTCGACTAGCCGGCCGGTCAGCCGGTCAGCGCAGGGCTCCCTTCGTGGCGTCGGCGATGAACCCGCGGGCGAAGAAGGTGAACACCAGCACCAGCGGGATGACCGACAGGAGCACACCGGCCATCACCATGCTGTAGTCGGTGGAGTGACCGGCGTACAGCTGGGCCAGGGCGACCTGGAGGGTGAGCCGGTCGGGGTTGACCAGCATCACCAGCGGCAGGATGTAGTCGTTCCAGGCGGCGATGAAGGTGTAGATGCCGAGGAACGCCAGCGCCGGGCGGACGCACGGCAGCACCACGTGCCAGTACAGGCGGAAGAACCCGGCGCCCTCGATCCGGGCCGCGTCCAGCAGCTCGTCGGGGACGCTGGTGGTGGTGTACTGGCGCATCCAGAAGATGCCGAAGGCATTGGCCGCGGCGGGCACGTTCAGCGCCTTGAGCGTGCCCAGCCAGCCCAGTTGGACCATGATCTCGTACTGCGGGATGATCGCCAGCTGGGTCGGCAGGATGTACATCGACAGCAGGACGCCGAACAGGATCTTCTTGCCGGGGAAGTCGTACTTGGCGAAGGCGAAGGCGGCCAGGGAGTCGAAGAACAGCACGAGCAGGGTCGTGCAGACCGCCACGATCACCGTGTTGAACAGCGACCCGAAGAAATCCATCTTGTCGAACAGGTGCTGGACGTTGGTGACCAGGTTGTCGCCGAACCACAGCTTCGGCGGGTAGCTGTAGATGTCCTGCGAGGTGTTCGTCGCCATGACGACGATCCAGTAGAACGGGAACACCGAGATGACGACGCCGGTCATCAGGACGATATGGACGCTGAGACCCCGGGCGCGCTTGCGGTTGAGGCTGTTCACGACCGTCGCTCCTTACGCTGCACCAGGCGCCAGTTGACGACGACGATGAGCAGGATCAGCAGGAAGAAGGCCCAGACGATCGCGGCCCCGTAGCCGAAGTCGTTGTTGTCGAAGGCCTGGTGGTAGAAGTACAGCAACGTGGTCAGACCGGCCTGGCCGGGACCGCCGGAGTTGGGGTTGGTGGAGGCGTCGCTGCCGAACAGCACCTGCGGTTCGGTGAAGCTCTGCAGGCCGGTGACGGTGGAGATCACCACGGTGAACAGGATGATGGGCCGCAGCAGCGGGATCGTGATGGAGAAGAAGATCCGGACGGGGCCGGCGCCGTCCATCCGGGCGGCCTCGTAGAGCTCCGAGGGGATCGCCTGGAGCCCGGCCAGGTAGATGATCGCGTTGTAGCCGGTCCACTGCCAGGTCATCAGCGCGGCGATCACCAGCTTGATCGTCCACTCGTTGCTCATCCACGGCACCGCCGAGAGGTGCATCGACCTCAGGATGGCGTTGATCAGGCCGAAGTTGTTGCTGAAGATCGCGCCGAAGAAGATCGCGATGGCCACCAGCGAGGTGATGCTGGGGATGAACAGGGCCACCCGGTAGAAGGCCGTGAGCCGCTTGGTGGAGTTCACCAGCACCGCGAGCACCAGCGCCAGGACGAGCATCGGCACCGTGGACAGCACCCAGATGACGAGGGTGTTGCGGATGGACAGCCAGAACACCGGGTCGTCCCAGAGGAAGCGGAACTGCTGGAACCCGACGAACTGCATGTCCCCGATGCCGTCCCACTTCTGGAACGCCAGGTACACGGTGTAGAGCACCGGGAACAGCATGAAGACCGAGAAGAGCACGTAGTAGGGCGAGATGGCCAGGTACTGCGGCCAGTACCTGGTGGCGCGCCGCCGTGGCCCGGCCGGGCCCCGGCCGACACCGGCCGGATCCGGCGACCGGGCCGGCCCGAACCGCCGCGAGGGCGGTCCGGGGCCGGTCGGCCGACGGGTCCGGGGTCGGATCCGGAGGACGGTCCGGTGGCGGCCGGGCCGGCTACCGGGCTTGACGACATGTCACTTCACTCCCTGCCGCTGGGCGATCTGCTTGGCCTGGCTGACGGCGTCCTTCCAGGCCGTGTCGGGGTCCTTGCCCTTGGCCTCGATGCTGGTGAGCTCGCTGTAGAAGGGAGCCGAGACCGCCGCGTCGGCCGGGGCCTCGTAGTCGGTGGGGATCTTCTCGGCGGCCGGGCCGAAGATCTCGATGGTCTTCTCGCTGGTCGGCTTCCTCACCGAGGACAACCTGCGGCAGATCCACGCCGACCGGCTGTTCCTCGGCACCAGCGGGGTCCGCCCCGACGGGCAGGTGCTGGACACCACCGCCGTCGAGGTGCCCGTCAAGCGGGCGATGATCGCCGCGAGCGCCCAGGTGGTGCTGGTGGCGGACACCGGCAAGTTCCCGGGCACCGGCATGGCCCGGGTGTGCGGTCCGGAGGAGCTGGACGTCGTGGTGACCAACGCCCCCGGGGACGCGAAGACCTGTGATCGACTGCGCGAGGCGGGAGTTGAGGTGGTCGAAGTATGAGACTCACGATCCTGGGCGGCGGCGGCTTCCGGGTCCCGCTGGTCTACCGGGCGCTGCTGGGCGACCGCGGCGCGGGCCGCGTCACCGAGGTGACCCTGTACGACCTCGACGCCTCCCGGCTGACGACCATCCACAAGGTCCTCGCCGACCAGGCCGCCGGGCACCCCGACGCCCCCGCCGTCACCGTGACCACGGACCTGGACGAGGCGGTCACCGGCGCCGACTTCGTGTTCTCCGCCATCCGCGTCGGCGGGCTCGGCGGACGCGCCGCCGACGAACGGATCGCCCTGGAGGAAGGCGTCCTGGGCCAGGAGACGGTCGGCGCGGGCGGCATCTCCTACGGGCTGCGCACGGTCCCGGTGGCGGTGGAGATCGCCCGCCGGGTCGCCGCCCTGGCGCCCGACGCCTGGGTCATCAACTTCACCAACCCCGCCGGCATGGTCACCCAGGCGATGACGGCCCACCTCGGCGACCGCGTGATCGGCATCTGCGACTCCCCGGTGGGTCTCGGCCGCCGGGCGGCCGGCGCGATCGGCGCCGACCCGGCTCGCATCCGTCTGGACTACGTCGGGCTCAACCACCTGGGCTGGCTGTGCGGCCTGTACGCCGACGGCCGGGACCTGCTGCCGTCACTGTTCGCGGACGAGGCGGCCCTGACCTCCTTCGAGGAGGGCAAGCTCTTCGGCGCCGACCTGCTGCGCACCCTCGGCGCGCTGCCGAACGAGTACCTGCACTACTACTACTTCAACCGCGAGTCGGTCGGCTCCGCACTGGCCGCCGAACAGACCCGGGGCGCCTTCCTGCACTCCCAGCAGCAGCACTTCTACGACTCCATGGGCACGGCCCACGACTCACCACGGGCCGCCTGGAACGCCTGGGACGCCACCCGGCTGGAGCGCGAGATCACCTACATGGCCGAGAACCGGGACGCCGTCGGCATGGGCGAACGCGACTCCTACGACCTGGAGTCCGGCGGCTACGAGCAGGTGGCCCTCGCCCTGATGCGGGCCATCGCCCTCGACGAGCGCGCCTCGTTGATCCTGAACGTCCGCAACCGCGGCCGGATCACCGTCCTCGAGGACGACGACGTCGTCGAGGTCCCCTGCCATGTGGACGCCAACGGCGCCCGGCCCATCGCCGGGGCCCCGCTGCCCGATCACGGCAAGGGCCTGGTGTGCGCGGTCAAGGCCGTCGAGCACGCCGTCATCCACGCCGCCGACACCGGCGAGCGCGCCCATGCGGTCAAGGCGCTGACCATCCACCCGCTGATCGACTCGTACGCCGTCGCGAAGCGCCTGCTCGACGCCTACCGGCGGCACTTCCCCGAACTCGGCTACCTGAGCCGCTGACCTTCCGCCGAGACGTCCTTCGGGTTCTCGAAGGCGTCGAGCGGCGGGACCGGGCGCGGGCCGGACCCCGGACGCCAGCCCAGGTCCGGTTTGCGCAGGCCCACCCCTTCCGGCGCCCAGATGTGGCAGCTGTTCAGCACCCCGGCCGTGGCGCGGGGGCCGTTCGCGGGCTCGCCCGCGTCACGACGTCGGGCGTTGGCCGACATGGCGGACTGCACCACGGCGGGCCCGAGCACCCGGGCCAGCTCGTAGCGGTGGGAGCAGCCCGAGACGCCACGGAAGCGCTCCTGCACCGCCCGGTTGTACCCGGCGGCCACGCTGAGCCCGACCAGGCCGTCGAAGGCCGGTGCGATGAGCGGGCACTCGGCGTGCGGGTAGGTCCGCATCTCCGCTTCGGCGGCCGTGATCACCATGTCCGTGCGCCGGACGCGCACGGTGAGCGCCATCCGGTGGACCGCATCGGCAGGCCCCCGCGCCCACGGCCGCTCGTCGCAGTCCATGCGTTGTGCCGCTCGGGCCGGTTCAGGGTGAGCAGCATGACCCCGTCGTCGGTGAGTTCGGTGCGTATCACCGGGGTCGGGTTCTCGGTCATCGAGGTCACTCCCACCAGCCTAATAGGTAGATGAATCACCTGTATACCAGAAGTCTCACCGAAGCCCCGCAGGAGTTCCACCGAAGTCCCGCCGAAGCCCCGCCGAAGCCCCGTCAAGGGAAGATCCACCCATCCCTTGACCTGGTACTCTCGATGCACTAAGACGATTCATTTTACTATTTGAGGAGCCCATCGTGGCCGAGGCAGCCCGCGCCAGCAAAACGGCGACCGTGCCCGTCCCCGCCCGCAGCCGCGTCGGCCGCCAGGTCCGGGTGCCGAAGACCGCCGAACTGGTCGCCGCGCACCTGCGCCGCCAGATCGTCCGGGGCGAGCTGCAGCCGGGCGACGCGCTGCCGCCGGAGTCGGGCCTGATGGAGCAGTTCGGGATCTCCCGGCCGACCCTGCGCGAGGCGTTCCGGGTGCTGGAGTCCGAGTCCCTGATCACGGTCCGCCGCGGGGCCCACGGCGGCGCCCGGGTGAGCGCGCCCGACGCGGAGGTCGCCGCCCGCTTCGCCGGCCTGATCCTCGAGTACCGCGGCGCCACGCTGGGCGACCTCTACCGCGCGGCGGCCATGATCGAGCCGCCCTGCGCCCGGCAGCTCGCCATGAAGAACACACCGGAGGACATCAAGCGGCTGCGTGACGCGGTGGCCGCCGAGAAGACCGTCCTGGACGACCCGCTCGCACTGGTCGAGGCCCAGGACACCTTCCACGCGCTGCTGGTCGAGCTCACCGGCAACCAGACGCTGACCCTGCTGTGCAGCATGGTGCGCACCATCATCGACCGCGCCAACGCCTCGCACACCGCGGCCGCCACGGACGCCGAGACACAGAAGGCACAGGCCCTCAAGGGGCACCGGGCGCATGTGCGGCTCATCGGCCTGATCGAGTCCGGCAAGGCGGACGAGGCGGAGAAGCTGTGGCGGCGGCACATCTCCAGCGCCGACGACGTCGTGAACGCGGCCGACCCCAAGACGGTGCTCGAACTCCTCGACTGACCCGGCCCCGACGCCGTCCGCCGCCACCCCCTTGCTTCCGAGAAACAGTTAGATAATTACAGGAGGCGTACCGATTAGCTCTGGGGTCCGGAGGCGACGGGCACGGCCGAACAGCGCAAGCGCATCTTCGACTGCGACCAGCACATGTACGAGGAGCGGGACTCCTTCACCCGCTACCTCCCGAAGGAGTTCCTCGGTGCCGCAGTCGCGCCGGTGACGCTGCCGGACGGGCGGGAGGTGATTCTCGCCGGGGACCGGATCGTCGTGTGCCTGGAGCCGGAGTTCGGCCAGGTGTACCGCCCCGGTTCGCTGAAGGAGATGCTCAAGGCGATGGGCTCGGGCAACCCCGAGGAGACGTACCAGTTCGAGCCGATGCACGAGGCGTACCAGAACCGGGACGCCCGGCTGCGGGTCATGGACGAGCAGGGGCTGGACCAGACGATCATGTACCCGGGCGGCTGGGCCTGGTCGCCGAGGAGTATGTGAAGGGCGTCGAGCCGCTCTACGCCAACTACCACTCGTTCAACCGGTACATGAACGAGGTGTGGGGCTTCGACCACCAGAGTCGCATCTACGCCCCCGCCCTGCTCTCGCTGCGCGATCTGCCCAGCGCGGTCAAGGAGTTGGAGTACGTCCTGGAGCAGGGCGCCCGCTTCATCCTGCTGCCCACCGGGCCGGTCTACGGCCGCTCGCCGGGCGACCCGTACTTCGACCCGTTCTGGAAACTGGTCAACGAGGCCAAGGCCAGCGTCTGTTACCACATCAGCGAGTTCTACTACAACTCGCAGGTGGCGCCCTCGTGGGGCTTCGACCCCCACCCCATCCACTTCCGGATGTCGGCGTGGCAGGGCAGAACACCTATGGCCAGCGGCCCATCGAGGAGACGCTCTCCGCGCTCATCTTCGACAACCTCTTCGGCCGTTTCCCCGACATCAACGTCCTGGTCTCCGAGTCGGGCAGCCCGCCGCCGGTGCACCACGCCTTCTGGCCGCGGACCAGGAAGTGGTCGCCGTGGTCCTCGGCGGTGGTGCGCAGCGCGGCGGCGTCGGACCCGCTGTCCGGCTCGCTCAGGCCGACGGCGAGCCGGTGGCGGCCGGTCATGACGTGCTCGCGGATGAAGTCGCGCTGCGCCTCGCTGCCCCACCGGAACACCGTGATGCCGGGGATGAGCACCCCGATGCAGCACATGGCGACGTCGAAGCTGGCCCGCCCCAACTCTTCGGCGATCAGGACGAGTTCGAGCGGCCCGCCGCCGTCGCCGCCCTCCTCCTCGGCGAACGGGAGGGAGAACCGGCCCAGTTCGGCCATCCCCCGGAACAGCTCGGGCGGCACGACGCCCTCCTCGTCCCACCGCTTGGCCTTCTCGGCCGGGCACACGTCGGCGACGAACTGCCGTGCCGTCGCGCGCATCAGGTCCTGCTCGTCGGTCAGCCCGAAATCCACGGCCACTCCTCGCACCACCAGTAGGCAATTCATCTATCTAATTATTCTATGTTAGCGGATAGGGTTCTGGGGAACCCGAAGGAACCCGAAGGAGCCCGAGGCGCCCGAGGAGTGCGTATGCGCCGGTCGGCGTACCGTCGTAACTGTGGACGTCGCTGCGGACCGACTCGTGTCCTGCGCCACGCGTGAGGTCCGACTCCGCGCGGACCAGCTGATCCATGACGTGGAGCAGGCCCTGCGGCGCGACGTGCCCGCCATCTGGGAGGACCCGGACGTCGCCCGCCTGATGGCGGAGAGCGTCGCCGAGCACATCCTCGTCGCGCTGGCCGGCCTGGAGGCCGGCGTGGAGCCGAGCCTGCTCTCGACGTCCGCCATCGACCTGGAACGCACCCGTCGGGTGGCCAGGCGCGGATCGCCGCTGAGCGTGATGCTGCGGTCGTTCCGGCTCGGGCAGGCCGTCGTCCTCGACCGGCTGCTGGCCGAGCTGCCCAAGCTCACGGACGACGCAGAGCTGCTCAGCACGGCGACCCGCCGGCTGGTCGCGACGGCCACCGGATACGTCGACCGGCTGTCGGAGCAGGGCGTGGCGACCTACCAGGAGGAACGGGACCGGCGGCTGCGGTGGCGGCTGTCGATGGTCAACGACGCGAGCATGCGCATCGGCACCACCCTCGACATCGTCCGCACCACCCAGGAGCTGGCCGACCTCGCCACCGAGTACTTCGCCGACCTCGTCACCGTCGACCTGCTCGACTCCGCGCTCCGCGGACACGACCCGCAGGCGCAGGGCCCCTTGATGCTGTGCCGGGTCGCCCAGCGGGCGGCGGAGGGCGTCCCGGAGCCGGCGATCCGGCCGCAGCAGCTGCACACCTGGCCGAACGGCACCCCGCCGGCCCGCGCCCTGCTCACCGGGCGGCCGGTCCAGCACCGCTCGGGCCCGGCCGGCGCCGCCCACGCGACGCTGGCGGTGCCGCTGCGCGCCCGCGACTCCGCCCTGGGCGTCGCCCAGTTCGTCCGCCACCGCGATGCCGGCGCCTTCGACGACGAGGACCTGCTCCTCGCCCAGGAGATCGTCGCGCGGGCGGCGGTGGCCGTCGACAACGCCCGCCGCTACACCCACGCCCGCAGCGCCGCCCTCACCCTCCAGCGGAGCCTGCTCCCCCGGCACACCGCGCGGCAGTCGGCCGTCGACATCGCCTCCCGCTATCTGCCCGCCGGCGGGCAGGCCGGCGTGGGCGGCGACTGGTACGACGTCATCCCGCTCTCCGGGGCGCGGGTCGCCCTGGTGGTGGGCGATGTGGTCGGTCACGGCATCCACGCCGCGGCCACCATGGGCCGGCTGCGGACCGCGGTACGCACCCTGGCCGACATCGACCTGCCGCCCGACGAACTCCTGACGCACCTGGACGACGTGGTCCTGCGACTGTCCGCCGAGGCCACCACCGACCCGGACCCAGCCCCGGAGACCGGCACCGGCACCGGCACCGGCGGGGACGCGACCGGCCGGGACGGGACATTCGTGGCGGAGGCCGGGCAGGAGGGCGGCGAGGAGATCGGCGCGACCTGCCTGTACGCCGTCTACGACCCCGTCTCCGGCCGCTGCACCCTCGCGCGCGCGGGGCACGTGGCGCCCGTCGTGGTGGCCGTCGACGGAACCGCCGACCTCCTAGACCCGTCGTCCGCAGGTCACCCGTTCGTGAAGATCAATCGGACATGCTCGACCGGCGTCAAACAGAGCCGCACACCTGGGCATCGCACGGTGCCCGGGTTTCGGTCAGCCCCAGTCGGACCCGGTCGTCGATCATGGTTTCGGCAGTCACGAACGAGTGACCTGCGAAGTCCGGGCCTAGATCTCCCCGCCGGCCCCCCGCTCGGCCTAGGCGGCCTGCCGTTCGAGGCGGTGGAGATCGACCTGCCCGAGGGCAGCGTCCTCGCCCTCTACACCGACGGCCTGATCGAGGCCCGCGACCACGACGTCGAGACGGGCCTCGCCCTGCTCCGGCAGACCCTCGCCCGGCCCGCTCCCTCGCTGGAGGCGACCTGCGACGCCGTGCTCGACGCCCTGCTGCCGACGCGTCCGGACGACGACGTCGCCCTGCTCCTGGCCCGCACCCACATCCTCGGCGGCGATCACGTCGCCAGCTGGGAGCTGGACGCCGATCCGGCCGCCGTGGCCCGGGCCCGGTCCGACGTCTCCCGGCAGCTCGGCGTCTGGGGACTCGACGAGCTCTCCTTCACCACCGAGCTGGTGGTCAGCGAGCTGGTCACCAACGCCGTCCGCTACGGCCGGCCGCCCATCGTGTTGCGCCTGATCCACGACCGTTCTCTCCTGTGCGAGGTCTCCGACGCCAGCAGCACCACCCCGCACCTGCGCCGGGCCCGCGTGTTCGACGAGGGCGGCCGCGGCCTGCTGCTGGTCGCCCAGCTCGCCGAACACTGGGGCACGCGCCACGCCCGCAACGGCAAGACGGTCTGGGCCGAACTGGGCGACTCCGCCGGTCTGCCGGCCTGGGACGTCGGATGACCAAGGAAGAGAACAAGGAAGAGAACAAGGAAAAGGAAGAACACGCAGCAGGACAGGAAGGACCGGACACATGAGTGTGACCAGCGTGGACAAGGACTTCGACAGCCTCTCCCTCACCGTGACCGCCGAGTTCCCGGCCGGGGCCGAGCAGGTGTGGCAGCTGTGGGCGGACCCCCGTCGGCTGGAGCGCTGGTGGGGGCCGCCGACCTACCCGGCGACCGTCGAGAAGCACCAGCTGACCCCGGGCGGCGAGGTCGCCTACTTCATGACGGGCCCCGAGGGCGACGAGCACCACGGCTGGTGGCACGTCACCTCGGTCGCCCCGCCGGCCTCCCTGGAGTTCACCGACGGCTTCGCCGACGACAAGGGAAACCCGAGCCCCGGCATGCCGACCACCACCGTGCGCGTGCGGCTGACCCCGCACGGGGACGACACCCGCATGGAGCTCCGGTCCGGTTTCGGCACCCGGGAGCAGATGGAACAGCTCATGACCATGGGCATGGAGGAAGGCCTCAAGCAGGCGGTCGGCCAGATGGACGAGCTCCTCAGCGAGTGACATGGACACCTGCGCGGACGAAGGCCGGGTCAGGGCATCTCCTGCTCGGCCCAGATGATCTTCCCGTCGGCCGTGTACCGGGCTCCCCGCCGATGGGCGAGCTGGGCCACTCGTCGTCGCCGATCCGGAAGGACGCGGAGGCCCGCAGGTCGACCTCGACGGTACGGCCGTCGCGGTGCCGCAGGGCGATGGCACCGCTCCACCCCCTGCCCGCCCGGCAGCGCTCGGCGACGGCGGCCACCCGGGCCGGGTCCCGGGCCGTCGCCGTCAGGCCGGCGGCGGAGCGGCCGACCACCTCCGCCGCCGGGGGGCCGAGCAGCGCCTGCGCGCCTCGGGTCCAGCCGACGACGACGCCGTCCGCGGACACGATCGCCGCCGCGTCGGTGGACGCGTCGAGGAGATCGCGCGCGCCCGCGGGGGCCTCGGCCTCGCCTTCGGCCTCGGGGGCCTCTCGCGCAGAATCCGCAGAATCCATGGGTGCCGTCCTCTGCACGACCATGGTCCTGCTTGTCCGCCCGATGCGCACGGCGCCGCCGGGCCGCCCTCGCCGGAGCACCCCGCTACCGGACTGGCCGGGCGAGGCGCAGCATGGAGGTGCTGGAGGAGGATCCGCGATGACAGCCGAACCCATCCGGTCCGAGGGCGACCCGTACCGCCCCGGGGCGCCCCCGCCCACCGGTCTGCTGGACATGCTGAGCGTGGCGGCGATGGTCGTCGACGCCGACGGACGCATCGTGTTCTGGACCCCGCAGGCCGAGGAACTGTTCGGGTACACCGCGCAGGAGGCCCTCGGGAAGTACGCGGCGCGGCTGTTCATCCACCCCGAGCACCTGAAGTCGGTGGTGCGGCTGTTCACCGAGGTGCTGGAGACGGGCCGGAGCTGGGCCGGCGCCTTCCCCATCCGGCACAAGGACGGCAGCAGCCGGCTGATGGAGTTCCGCAACATGCGGCTCCAGGACGACCTCGGGGGCGTCTACGCGCTGGGCATCGCCGCCGACCACGGTCTGCTCCAGCGGGTGGAGACCGATCTGGCGCTGTGCGAGCGGCTGATCAACCAGTCCCCGATCGGGCTGGCCCTGCTGGACCCCGAACTGCGCTACATCCTGGTCAACCCGGCGCTGGAGCGCATCGACGGCATCCATGCCGAGGACCACGTCGGCCGTCTCCTCAGGGAGACCCTGCCGCTGCCCGACGTGGACACCATCGAGTCGGCGCTGCGCCAGGTGCTCACCACCGGCACTCCGCTGCTCGACCAGTACCACGTGGGCCGGCCGCAGACCGACCCCGAGCACGAGCACGCCTGGTCCCTGTCCTTCTACCGGCTGGAGGATCCCGGCGGGCGGATCCTGGGCGCGGCCGCCTCGGTCGTCGACGTCACGGAACGCCACCGCGCGGCCGCCGAGGCCGACCGGGCCCGGCGCCGCCTGGCCCTCATCGCCGAGGCCTCCACCAAGGTCGGCACCACGCTGGAGGTGGAGCGGACCGCGCACGAACTGGCCGAGATCGCCGTCCCCCAGCTCGCCGACGTGGTCGCCGTGGACGTCCTCGACTCCGCCCTGGCCTGCCGCCGCTCCCGCCGACCGGACAACGGCCCGGAGCTGTTCCGCGCCCTCGCGCTCAAGGCCAGCCACCCCACCGTGGCGCTGCGCGCCGCCGACCCGCCCGGCGACCTCGCGGCCTACGACGGGGACCGGCTGGTCACCCTGTGCGTGCACACCGGACGGCCGGTCCTGGTGCGGCACGTCGGCGACCAGGACCTGCCCCGCATCGCCCGGGACGCCGAGGCCGGCTCGCTGCTGGCCCGCGCCGGGGTGCACTCGTATCTCGCCGTGCCGTTGATCGCGCACGGCGAGGTGCTCGGCGCCCTCGACCTCAAGCGCACCCGCAACCCGCTGCCGTTCGACGAGGACGACGTCATCCTCGCCAGTGAGCTGGCCGGCCGGGCCGCCGTGGCCATCGACAACGCGCGCTGGTTCCAGAGCGTGCGCAACACCGCGCTCACCCTCCAGCGCAGTCTGCTGCCCGACCACGCCCCGCGTCAGACCGGTCTGGAGCTCGCCTCCCGCTACCAGCCCGCCCAGGCCACCAGCGAGGTCGGCGGCGACTGGTACGACGTCATCCCGCTGAACGACGACAAGACCGCGCTGGTCGTCGGCGACGTCATGGGCAACGGCATCGACGCCGCCGCCACCATGGGCCGACTGCGCACCGCCACCTGCGCCTACGCGGACCTCGACCTCGACCCGGGCGCCGTGCTCCAGCATCTCGACAAGATCACCTGCGATCTGGAGCACTACATCGTCACCTGCCTGTACGCCGTGTACGACCCCCACGCCGGACAGTGCCGCATCGCCAACGCGGGCCACATGCCGCCCGCGCTGGCCCGCCCGGGCCGGGCCCCCACGCTGCTCGAACTCCCCGCCGGAGCCCCGCTGGGCGTCGGCGGCGTCGCCTTCGAGACCACCACGACCGAGTTCTCCCCCGGCGACCTGCTGGTCCTCTACACGGACGGCCTTGTCGAGACGCGCCACCACCCGATCGACGACCGGCTGGCGGTCCTCCTCAACTTCCTGGACGAACCCGACCGTCCCCTCGAAGAGATCTGCGACCTGCTGCTGTACGGCCTGCGCCACCCGGACGACCACGACGACGTCGCCCTGCTGGTCGCCCGAGCGCTGGCGACCGACGCCGGGTGACCGAGCCGGACGACCGAACCGGACGACCGAGCCGGGTGGCCGCGACACCCTCGTACGTCTGAGGTTCAAGTGGGCGCGGTGGGGCGGTTCACTGACGGCTCGACCGACCGACACACGAGGATCGGGGGATCCCAGTTGCACGCGCCCTACGCGTCCCACACGTCCCACGCGTCCCACACGTCCGGACGAAGCCTCGTCGCGGCGGTGCTGCGGTGGTGCCTCCTGGCGGCGGTCCTGGTCGGCGCGGCGGCGGCTCCCGCCCGCGCCTCCGGGCCGCCGGCCGCGCCACGCGACGCGCCGGCCGCGGTCACCGCGGTCGAGGTGCCACCCGGGGTGACCGCGGGTGTCGCGGTCTTCGACCGGCAGACCGGGACCTTCACCGAACAGCTGAATCCGCGGCTGCGGTTCCGGTCCGCGTCGGTGGTCAAGCTGCTGATCGCGCTCGACCACCTGTGGAACCGGGGCCCCGACCACACCCTGCCCGCGGACGACCGGGCCCGCCTCGACGCGATGCTGCGCGCCAGCGACGACGCGAGCGCCTCCTTCTACTGGGCACAGAACGGCGGCGGCGCGATCGTCGACCGGATGGTCGCCCGACTCGGCCTCGCCGACACCGCGGGGCCCCCGGCGGGCTACCCCGGGTACTGGGGTTACACGGCGCTGTCGGCGGCCGACACCGTACGGATCTACCGCCACCTCCTGGACAGCGCTCCCGCCCCGGTCCGCACCCTCGTCATGGGCGACCTGCGGCAGTCCGCGCGGTGCGGCACGGACGGCTTCGACCAGCGCTTCGGCATCCCGGCGTCGTTCGAGCGCCCGTGGGCGGTGAAGCAGGGCTGGTCGGGCTTCGGCGACTCCGGCAACTGTTCCGACCTGACCGCCCCGACGGCCACGACCGCCGCGGACGTGGATCTGACGCAGCGGGCGCTGCACACCACCGGGACGGTCGGCACCGGGGACCGCTCGATCGTCGCCGTGTTCACCCTGCATCCGACGAGCACCTCGTTCGGCGCCGCGTACACCGCCCTCGGGCGGCTGGTCCGGTCGCTGAACGTGCCCGGGGGCGTGCGTCCGGCCGGTACCTGGTTCGGCACCTGGGGATCGGACGTGCGGGTCCGGGCCGACACGAACACCTCCTCGACCGTGCTCACCAGGCTCCCGGCGGGGGTGGAGGTACTCGTCCGCTGCCAGAAACAGGGCAGGCGGGTGGAGGTGCCGCCGTACGTCAACGACTGGTGGGCCTATCTGCCGCTGTACGGCGGATACCTCACCAACATCTACGTCCGGTCACCGGAGAACCGGTTGCCGGACGTCCCTCTCTGCTGACCCGAGGTCCTCTCCTCACCCGATCGACGCAGCCCGTGGCCGCCCAGAGCGCAGTGTGACGATATGTGCGTATACGGTGAAAACGGATCACGACCAGCGTCCCTCCAGGTCGGCGCGTCCAGGAGGAGAAAGGGGCCGGCATGCCGGTGAACGTCACCTACCCGGGCGTCTACATCGACGAGGTCAAGAGTGCCGTCCGGACGATCACGGGGGTGCCGACCTCGGTGGCCGCCTTCGTCGGCTACGCACCCCGCGGCCCGGCCGACCGGCCCGTGCACATCACGGGCTGGGCCGACTACGAGGCCGTCTTCGGCGGACTGCAGACGAACTGCCCGATGAGCTACGCGGTCTACCAGTTCTATCTGAACGGGGGCAGCGAGGCGGAGATCGTCCGGGTGGTGAAGACCGGCGAGCCGACCGTCGAACTGCCGCTCGCGAGCGGCACACCGCCCCAACAAGCCGCCAAGCCGTCGTCCCCGACCTCTCCCGCTCCCGCACCGGCTACGGACAGCGGGGGAGGCGAGTCCGCCTCCGGTACCTCGGGGGACGCCTCCGCCGCCGCCGACGACAAGAAGAAGAAGGGCGGGGGTGATGCGAGCGCGAAGACCTCGGCTTCGACTTCGACCTCGACCTCGACCTCGGCTTCCACCTCGGCCTCCAGCCCTTCGAACGGGGGCTCCGCCGGCACCCCGACCCTCGTCGCCGCCTCTCCGGGACGCTGGGGGCTGAGCCTCCGCGCGCGGGTCGACCACGAAACGCAGCCCATCCCGGACGAGAAGGACCGCAAGGTCTTCAACCTGACGGTCCGTGACATGGAGACCGGCGCCGAGGAGAGATACCTCAACGTCAGCGTCGAGGAGGGCAGCCCGCGCAGCCTGGAGCACCTCCTGAAGTCCTCACAGCTGGTGCGCCTCAATTCCCCTCTCTCCACGGTGCCGAAGCCCAACGATTCCCCGGACGAAGGCGATCCGTTCAAAACCAAGCCGAAAGACGGCAAGACGTACCACTACCCACCGACCGACGACGGAACCGGTGCGGACTCCGAGCCCAGCTCGGACGACTACATCGGTGACGCGGCCAAGAAGACAGGTCTGCACCAGCTGTTGAAGACGGACATCTTCAACATCCTCTGTCTCCCCGACGCCGAGCGAATGGGCGACACGGCCGCAGGCGCGCTACGCCCCATGGCGCTGAAACTGTGCCGGGACCGGCGGGCCGTCCTCCTCGTCGATCCGCCGCTCAGCTGGACCGACCAGCAGCAGGGCGGCACCGGCAACTCCGGCGTCCTGGACGCTGTCATCGCCAAACTGGGCGAAGTCCAGAAAGACGAGTCCGACAAGAACGCCGCGCTGTACTACCCCCGTGTCCTCGCGCCCGACCCTCTGCTAGGAGGCGCGCCCCGGCCGTTTCCGCCCTCCGGGGTCATGGCCGGCGTGCTGGCCAGGACCGATGTCCAGCGGGGTGTCTGGAAGGCGCCGGCCGGTACGGACGCCTCGTTGACCGGGGTCAGCGATCTCGAAGTCCCGCTCACCGACCTGGAGATCGGCCGGCTGAACCCGCTCGGCGTGAACTGCCTGCGGCGGCTGCCGGCCGCCGGTCCGGTGGCCTGGGGAGCCCGCACCCTGCGCGGGGCCGACCGGCTCGCGGACGAGTGGAAGTACCTCCCGGTCCGCCGGCTGGCCCTCTTCATCGAGGAGAGCCTGTTCCGGGGCACGCAGTGGGTGGTGTTCGAGCCGAACGACGAGCCGCTGTGGGCGTCGGTCCGGCTGAACGTCGGCGCGTTCATGAACTCGATGTTCCGCGCGGGCGCGTTCCAGGGCCGGACTCCGACGGAGGCCTACCTGGTCAAGTGCGACAAGGACACCAACCCGCAGAACGACATCGACCGCGGGATCGTGAACATCCACGTGGGCTTCGCCCCGCTGAAGCCCGCGGAGTTCGTGATCGTGCACATCCAGCAGCTCGCCGGACAGATCCAGGTCTAGGAGGACTACCGATGCCGGAAGTCACGCGCCGGGACCCCTTCAAGAACTTCCGCTTCCGGGTGAAGTTCAGCGGGGAGACCGCCTACATCGCCGGAATCAGCAAGGTCAGCGGCCTCAAACGCACGACCGAGGTCATCCGGCACCGCGACGGCGGCGACCCGGGCACCAGCCGCAAGCTCCCCGGCCGCACCGAGTACGAGGCCATCACCCTGGAGCGCGGCTGCACCATCGACACCGCCTTCGAGGAATGGGCCAACAGGGTCTGGAGCCTCAAGAACTCGGCGGGCGGACTGGAGACCTCCCTCAAGGACTTCCGCCGGGACCTCATCATCGACGTGTTCGACGAGGGCGGCCAGCAGGTGCTGTCCTACTCCGTCCACGAGGCCTGGGTCTCGGAGTACCAGGGGCTTCCCGAACTCGACGCCGGGTCCAACGCCGTCGCCTTCGAGCACATCAAGGTGGAGCATCACGGCTGGGTGCGGGAGCACACCAACCCGCCGCAGGAGCCGCAGTTCAGCGACACCGCCGGGTGACCGCGTGCCGCCACGACTGACGGAGGCGAACGTCCTCGAGGTGTGGGAGGGCGGGCTCGGCGGCACACCGGCGGCCCGCTCCCTCCTGCTCGCCTCGGTGGCGGCCCCGGCCGGTTCGGAGGTCGCGGATCTGCCGCTGAGCGCCGTCAACGCCCTTCTGCTGAGCCTGCGTTGCGAGGCGTTCGGCGAGGCGCTGCCCTGCACGGCCGACTGCCCGGCGTGCGGCGACAGCCTCGACGTCACGGTGACGGCCGGGGAGTTGCGGCCCTCGGCGACGGCCGTTCCCGCCACGGGGACGCTGACTGCGTCCGGGATGACGGTCACGTACCGCGCTCTCACCGGCCGGGACGTCCACGCCGTCGACCCCGCCTCGCCCCGGGCCCGCCGCAGCCTGCTGCGGCGGTGCGTCGTGGACGTCAGTCCACCTGTCGACGACCTGCCCGACGAGGTTCTCGAACAGGTGGCGCTACGGCTCCCGGAACTCGATCCGGGAGCCGACACCGTGCTGGTCCTCGACTGCCCGCAGTGCGAGCACCGTTGGGAGGCCGCGCTCGACATCGCCGAGCACCTCTGGGTCGAAGTGTCCGGCTACGCACGGAGGTTGCTGCACGAGGTCCACTCCCTGGCGCAGGCCTACGGCTGGTCGGAGGCCGACGTGCTGTCGATCGGTCCGGCGCGGCGGCGGTTCTATCTGGAGGCGAGCGCCGGATGAACGACTTCGTGGACCGGGTTCTGCGCGCACCGGGCCCCCGGCTCAGGCCGCTCACCCCGAACGTCTTCGACCCGGCCGCACCACGCCCACCGAGCGCGCACGCTCCGCTGCGGGCACCGGATGCCCCCGAGCTGTCCCTGCCACCGGGCGAGGTCGGTGCACCTGAGGGTTCGACGGTGTCCGCGCCGCCGCTCCCGCAGAATCCGCAGCATTCCGGCGCGGGCCCCGTGGACGACGTCCAGGAGCCGCCGACGGTCGCCGCACCGCCGCGCACCGAGCAGCCACAGCGTTCGGACGCGGGCTCCGTGAGCGACGTCCGCGAGCAACCGACGATCGCCGCACCGCCACACACCCAACGCCCACAGCCTCCGGACGCCGACCCCATGCACGACGTCCGCAAGCAGCCGGCACTCGCCACACCGCCACCCGGCCACCGACCACAACCCTCGGGCGCAGCCCCAGCGCACGACACCCCCGAGCAGCCGGCACTCGCCACACCGCCACCCGGCCACCGACCACAGCCCTCGGGCGCCGGTCGCGTGGGCGACGTCCGTGGTGGGTCGGTCCGTCCGACGCCGTCGGTCGAGCAGCGTGCGACTGCGGGCGGGCCGTATCCCGGGGAGTCCTCGCTGTTCCCGGCTGACCGGTCCCATCAGGCCGCCGACGGCGACGCCGTCTCCGCATCGCCGCGCGCGGACGCTCTTTCGGACGGTGACCGTCCCGCTCTGGTCGGTCCGGGTGCCGTCGCGGACGGCCGCGTCCCCACCGCCCCACCCCGTCCGGGCCGGCCCGACCGCCCTGCCGCGCCGGGCCGTCCTCAACCGTCGGTCGACGAGCGTGCGGGGGCGGACGGACCGGACCGCAGGGACTCCTCGCCGTTCCCGGTCGACCGGTCCCACCGGGCCACCGACAGCGCCCTCTACGCGGCACCGCCGCCCGGCCGTCAGCCCGGGGCTCGGTCACGTGCGGGCGTCCTCCCCGGCGGTGACGGACCCGCCGGCCCGGCCGAGGAGAGCCGCGCCACCACAGCCGACGAGGGCACCGCCGCGCCTGACCCGAGCCGCGTCGCCGACCCGGTCGGCGCTCCGGCGGCCGTGTGGACCGGTTCGAGCCCCGACAGCGAGCGGACTCGTCCGCCCCGCAGCGAACCGGAAGCGCCCGGTGCGACACCGGTGGCGTCGCGTCCTGGTCCGGTCACGCCCTCGCCGCCCCCCACGGACTCCGGTGCTGCACCCCAGGCACCGGGCACGCGGCCGAAGGCTCGGGGCGCACGAGCGAAGGCCCCGCGCGCGCACCCGGAAGCCCGGAGCCCACGTGCAGAGGCTCGGCTCACGCCGCCGCAGGATCCGCCGACGCCGAGGGCCGCCTCGCGGCAGCGGGCCAAGCCCGAATCCACGCCACCGGCCGCACCGGCAACCCCACATGCCCCGCAGGACACGGTCGCCCCGCGCCATCAGACCTCACCGCAGGACCTGACCGACCCACGCTCCCCGGCCACGCCGCGCGGCGCGGCCGCCTCACACGCCCAGGCCTCGCCCCAGGAACCGGGGCCGCCGCAAGACACGACCACCTCGCGCCCGTCGGCCGCACCGCACAACGCGGTCGCCCCGCACGACCCGGCCGCCGCGCAAGTCCCCACCTCACCTCATGGCGCGATGGCCGCACCTGCCCCGGCCGCCTCACACTCCCCGGCCTCCCCGGCCTCCCCGCAAGGCTCAGCCTCGCCGCACGACGCCGCCGGACGGCAAGACACGGCAACCCCGCAGTACCAGGTCGCCCCGCACAAGCCGCAACGCGCCCCGCACGCCCCGGTCGTCCCGCATGAGCTCCGGCTCGACGCGCCCGCTCGGTCCGGCTCCCCGCGCACGTCACCGGGCAGCCCGGACGCTCGGCCGGAGGCGCAGAACACGTCCGCGGGAGCTTCCCGCGTACCGCCGGAGGCGCAGAGCGCGCCGCCACAGGAACGCGCCGTATCGCCCGGGCACCGCCACCGGACGTCCCGTTCGGGCCCGGCCGCGCCGCCCGGCCCCGCGCCGACCAGCCCTCCGCACACGTCACAGCCCACCCCGGCCGCTCCACCACGCAAGGCGCAGGACACCTCGCCGCCGAGCCCGGTCGCGGCGCACCAGGACGTCGATGCCGCCTCCGGCTCACCCCGTGCGAGCCGGAGTGCGTCGCCACCGCCCGACGGCCCGGCGACCCGCGTCGGCACCCTCGGTGGAGCCGACGCTGTCACGCGGCCGGCGCGGTCCGAAGCAGCGGCCGTCGCCGCCGCGCCACCGCCCTCCGGGGCCACCGCGTCCCACGCCGTCTCCGGGCCGCCCCGGCCGGACGACTCCCCCGCGGCGACCGTCGTGCAGGTCACCATCGACCGGCTGGTCGTCCGCACCGCGGGCGCCCGGGCGGCCGCGGCCGTCGTCGACGCTGCGGCTCCGCGGCGGTCGGGGATGAGTCTCGAGGAATATCTCGGGAGGCGGCCGTGAGCGACGCGTTGGCCGTGGCCGCGGTGACGGAGACGTTGCGGGCCGCGTTGCAGGAGGCCGTCCGGCGCACAGTGCCCGAGGGGGTGGTGACGGTGCGTCATCCCGGGGGCATGGACAAGGACGACCCGCACGCGCCGGCGCTCAACCTCTTCCTCTACCGCACCACCGTCGACGCCGCCTGGCGGAACACCGACCCCCTGGGCGCGCACCCCGGTGAGACCCGCCACCCGGCGCTTCCCCTCGTCCTGCACTACCTGTTCACCGGGTACGCGCCCCCGGACACGGACTCCACGCTCCCCGAGCGGCTGCTGGGCGCGGCGATGGCCGCGCTGCACGATCGTCCCGTGCTCGGCGCCGACGCCCTCAAGGCCGCCGCCGGCTTCAGTGATCTGCATCTGCAGCCGGAGTCGGTGAAGGTGACCCCGGCGGTGGTGCCGGCCGACGAGATGTGGCGGCTGTGGACGGCGCTCGGTCACGGCTACCGGCTGTCGGTGCCGTACGAGGCCCGGGTCGTGCTCATCGACAGTTCCGTGCCGGGCCGGACGCCCCTGCCGGTGCTGCGGCGCGGGAC
Source organism: Streptomyces sp. NPDC050263 (assembly GCF_040655955.1). Taxonomy (NCBI): domain Bacteria; kingdom Bacillati; phylum Actinomycetota; class Actinomycetes; order Kitasatosporales; family Streptomycetaceae; genus Streptomyces; species Streptomyces sp. NPDC050263. Next base: position 28,340 of record NZ_JBFAKW010000052.1, read on the forward strand.
GGCCGGTTCCGGTCCGGAGGCCGCGCCGACGGCGGCGGAGCCGTGGCCAGTGCTCCAGGCCGTGCTGCCCGCGATCGCGTCGCCGGGCGCCGATGTCGTGCTCGTCGGCAGCGGGCTGCGGGTGGGAGCGGCGAGCGTCCGGCTGACGCATCCGCTGCTCGGCGGGCCGGTCGTGCTGCCGGCCCGTGCCGACGGAGCCGCCGCCGTCCGGGTCACCCTGGACGAGAAGCTCGGCGCGGGCCACTGGTCCTTGGTCGTCGTCCTCACGGCTCCCGACGGCAGCGAGCGGACCACCGCGCCCGGCAGTCTCCGGGTCGCGCCGCGCATCGCCGGCACGCTGCCGCTGACCGCCCCGCGCGACGGCAAGGGGGCGGTGGCGCTGTCGGTGGACTGCGCTCCCGCGGTGCACCCCGGTCAGCGCGTCGAACTGCTGGTGGCGGACGTGCCGGTGCCCGCCGAGCCCTTCGCGCGGACGACGCGCAAACTGCGGTTCCGGCTGGCGGCCGGTCTGCCGGGGCGGTATCCGCTGCGGCTGCGCGTCGACGGCGTGGACAGCCCGCTGGCCGAGGCGGGCGCCGACGGGTTCGACGCCGACACAGCGGTGGTGATCTCATGACGGCGGCACCGAGGCGCGTCGAACTGCGCATCCGCAGGCTGGAGTTGGACTCGTCCGAGGCCGGCGGTGTGTCCCGGGCGGCGCTCTGCGCGGCCGTCGAGGCGGAGCTTTCTCTGCTGCTCGGCCCAGCCCCCGCAGCCCCCGCGACTCCCACGCCCGCCGACTCCGACGTCACCGTCCTCGCCCGGCGCATCGCCCGCGCCGTGCACCGGGAACTGCGTGTCGGCGAGGGGGCGTCATGACCAGGCCGGCGCCGCGGCGGGGCGGCTTCGTCTTCCTCGATCCCGAGCAGGGGCGGGTGCTGAGGGTCGTGCCCTTCCAGTACAACCCCGACAGCATCACCCGCACGCTCCAGCCGCGGGGCATCGGGGCCGACGCCGGTGACCGGCTGGAGGCGCTGCGGTTGCAGGGACCGCCCCGGGAGACGTTCCGGATCGACGCCGAGTTCGACGCCACGGACCTGACGGCGGCCCCGGCGGGCGGTCCGGCGCCGCCCACCGGTTCCGGGCTGTTCGGGATGCTGTCCGCGCTGGAGACGGCGGTCGCGCCCACGGCCGCGCAGTTGACCCAGCAGAACGACCTGGCGGCCAAGGGCATCCTGGAGATCGCTCCCGTCCAGGGCCCGCTGCCCGTGCTGGTGCTCGGGGCGCACCGGGTGCTGCCCGTGCGGATGCTGGACCTCGACGTGGCGGAGGAGGCCTTCGACGCGGAGCTGAATCCGATCCGAGCGCGGGTGACGCTGACGGTGCGCGTCCTGACCGTCGACGACGTCGGCTTCGGCCACCGGGCCGGCGGGCTCTATCTCCAGTACCAGCAGGGCCGGGAGCGCTTCGCGGCGCTCGTCGGATACGGCGGCGCGGCGGTGGGCTACGCGGGGGGTTGAGCCACCGGCCAGGACCCGCCGGGACCGGTCAGGACCAGCCAGGACAAGGCAAGGAGGAGATCAGGCGCATGTTCGAGCCCAGCAGCAGGTATCACGCCGTTCCCACGACGACCCGCACCCTCCCGGACGGGCGGACCGTCACGCATCTGCGACGCCGGTTCCTGCCGCAGCCCGAGGAGCTGATGGCCGTCGGCGAGCACGTCGTCGCGGCCGGGGACCGGCTCGACCGGATCGCGGCCCGCTGGCACGGCGATCCCGAGCAGTCGTGGCGGATCGCCGACGCCAACCGGGCCATGTGTCCCGACGACCTGACGGCCACCGCCGGACGGCGACTGCGGATCACCCTGCCGGCCGAGGCGTCGGCGGCGGCCGGCGGCGAGCCCGCGCGGTGATGACGCACCATCTGCACCTCATGCTGCTCGTCGGGGACACCGTGCCGGCTCCCGCCCCGGCGACGCTGGTCGACGCCCTGCACGGGGTGCGGATCACCTCCGCGAGCGGGCGGACAGGCGGCTTCCAGCTGACGTTCGCGGTCAGTGCCGGGTCGCCCGTCGCCGGGGCGGTCATGCCGGGCGGGGCGCTGTACGCGAAGAAGCGGGTGGTGGTCGCCGTGGTCCTGGCCGGCCGGTGCCATGTGCTGATGGACGGTGTGGTCACCCATCAGGAGATGCACGCGGGCCGCGGTCCCGGCTCGTCGTTCCTCGTCGTGACCGGCGAGGACCTGACCGTGCTGATGGACCTGAAGCACGTCCGGCGCGCCTACCCGGGGCTGCCGCCGCAGTTGCGGGCGACCGTCGTGTGCGCGGCGTACGCGCAGTACGGGATCGCACCGCGGGCGGTCGCCCCGGTCCTCACGGACCAGCCGAATCCGGTGATCGACATCCCGGTGCAGTCGGCGACGGATCTGGCGTATCTGCGGGCGATGGCCGCGGACGTCGGGCATGTCTTCCACCTCGAACCGGGCCCCGCCCCCGGTGCCAGCACCGCCTACTGGGGGCCGCAGAACCGCGACGGGGCGCTCCAGCCGGCCCTCACCACGGGCTGTGGCGCGGCCGACAACGTAGAGGAACTGACCTTCTCCTTCGACGGGTTGGCCGCCTCCGGTTACGCCACGCACCGGATGGAGCCGCCGTCCACGAGCGCCTCCGAGGTGACCGCGCCCGAGCCGGGCGTGCTGCGCCGGAGTCTGGCGGCGAGTGGGGCGGAGGCCCTGCGCACGGGTGCGCTCACCGGGCAGACCGGCCGCTCCCTGACCAGGACCCTGCTGGCCGGGCTGGGCCGCGAGGTCGCCGTCGACGCCGTCACCGGGCGTGGCACCGTCGACGTCCTGCGGTACGGCCATGTCCTCGGCGCCCACGGTCTGGTGGGCGTGCGCGGGGCGGGCCGGGCGTACGACGGGCGCTACTTCGTGGCGGCCGTGACCCACGACCTCACCCGGGACACCTACCGACAGCACTTCACGCTGGTCCGCGACGGGCTCGGCGCCGACACCCAGGCGGTGACCGCATGACGACGACAGCACGGACGACAGCGGCGCAGACGGCGACAGCGGGGGTGAACCAGTGGCTCGGTCTGTACGAGGGGGTCGTCGTGTCCGCCGTCGATCCGACCGGGGTCGGCAGGCTGCTCGTCCGGGTCCCCGAGGTGCTGGGCGACGACGCCCCGGTGTGGGCCGCGCCGCTGACCCCGCTGGCCGGCTCCGACTGCGGCATGTACGTGGTGCCGCCGCCGGACTCCGGGGTGTGGGTGCGGTTCCTGGACGGGGACCCCGAGCGAGCGGTGTGGGTCGGGTTCCGCCGGGGCGGATCGGGGGACGTGCCGTCGGCCGCCAAGTCGACGCCGCCGGGCGTTCCGCAGATCGTGCTGGCCACGCCCACCGGGAACGCCCTGGTCCTCAGCGACCTGCCGGGGCCCACCGGCGGGATCAAGCTGCAACTGCACGGCGAGAACGGTCCGTTCATCAAGATCAACGAGACGTCGATCGAGATCTCCTGCGGCCCCGGACTCGCCACGATCCAACTCGTCGGACCCCAGGTCACCGTCAACAACGGTGCGCTGACGGTGTTGTGAGGAGAGGGGTGAGGAGACCATGCCCGGACTGCTGCTCCACTACGGCGCGCTGATGATGTGCGCGCACCCGCCCGGTCTCGTGACCGTCCCCGCGCCGGTCCAGCAGCGGGTCCTGGTCGGGCCCCAGCCCGTGCTCACGAGCGCCGACATGTTCCTCGTCGCCGGTTGCACCTTCCCCGCGATGAGCATGGGGGCGCCGCCGTGCACGAGCGTCACCTGGCTCCAGGTCTCCGCCAGGGTGCGGGTGAACGGTCTGCCCGTGCTGCTCCAGCCGACGCCGGTCGGCGTGGCCCCGGCGATGGGGGTGGGCACGCCGCCGCCGAACCCGCCGATGGTGATGGCCATGCAGTTCCGGGTGCGGGGGATGTGAGGGCGATGGACATCGACTTCCCCTACCGGGTGGACGCGCGTGGCCGCACCGCGGAGACCGGCCACGCCGACCATGTCCGGGACCTGGTGGAACAGGTCCTCTTCACCAGCCCGGGAGAACGGGTGAACCGGCCCGACTTCGGCTGCAACCTCCTCGACATGGTCTTCGCCGGGAACAGCCCGGAGCTCGCCGCGACCCTGGAGATGACCGCCCAGGCGGCGCTTCAGCGCTGGCTCGGCGACGTGCTCGCGCTGGAGTCCGTCACGGTCGCCTCGGAGGAGACGACGCTGCGGGTGCGGGTCGCCTACGCCCTGACGGCGACCGGCGAGCGCCACGCCGTCACGGTCACGGGCGGGGGAATCCGCTCATGACCGTGCTGAGCGACGCGGACGACGGCCTGCGCGACCGGGGACCGGCCCGGCTCCACGAGGTGCGGGCGGAGCCGGACCGGCGCACGCTGACCGTCACCTTCCACGGCGTGCTCCCACCGGGCGTGGACCGCACCCGTTTCGTCATCGAGGGCGGCCGGCGGGTCGTCGGCATCCGCGTCCTGCGGGTCGGCCCCGCCGACGGGCCGGAACCGGGCGACGGCAGCACGAGACAGCTCCGGCTGACCCTGGACCGGCCGGGCGACGACTCGACGTACCGGCTGCGGGTGCTGGGGCGGGGCTTCCACGGCGGTCACGACCACGCGGACTTCACCTTCCACGGCACCGCCCGCCGGTCCCCGCGCCCCGCGCCGCGGACCGGCGCCCCGGCGGTGTCGCCCGTCCTGCCCGCACCGGCCGTCGACTACCTGGCCAAGGACTACGCCAGCTTCCGCCGACTGCTCCTGGAGCGGCTCTCGCTCACCCTGCCGCGGTGGACCGAGCGGCACGCCCCCGATCTCTGGCTCACCCTGGTGGAGCTGCTGGCCCATGTCGGGGACCGGCTCAGTTACCAGCAGGACGCCGTGGCCACCGAGGCGTACCTGGACACGGCGCGACTGCGCACCTCGGTGCGGCGCCACGCCCGCCTGGTCGACTATCCGATGCACGACGGCTGCGCGGCCCGCACGGTGGTCTGTGTGGAGACGTCCGCCGAACTGACCCTGAACACCGACGGCCTGGCGTTCTCGGCGCTGCCGCACGACGAACCGGCCCGGCCGCCGGGCAGGCCGCACAGCCCGGTGATCACACCGGAGGCCCTCGTCTCGGCCCCGTACCCGGCCTACCAGCCGCTGGAGCGACGCGAGCTGCGGCTGCGCCCCGCGCACAACGGCATGCCGCTGTGGGCCTGGGGGCGGGACGAGTTCGCGCTGCCCGTCGGCACGACCCGGGCCGCGCTCCTCGACGGCGACGGCACCGACCGCGTGCTGGACCTCAGGATCGGCGACCTGCTCGTCCTTGAGGAGCTGCGCGGCCCCGGCGACGAGGCCCCCGACCCGGGCCACCGGCAGGCCGTCCGGCTCACCCGCGCGATCCGGGACCGCGACGCCGACGACGGCAGACCGGTCGTGAAGATCGCCTGGGCGGACGAGGACGCCCTCGCCTTCCCGCTGTGCGTGCGCAATCCGCTCGGGCCCGACGGGCGGCCGGGCGCGAGCGTCGTGGCCCGCGGCAACGCGCTCCTCGTCGAACACGGCCTGGAGATCACCTGGTTCCCCGGCGAGGAGTCGTACGAGCCCGTCCCGGCGCCCGGGGCGGACGCCGCCGGGCCGGGCCGGGCCCGGCCGGTGACGCTGCGCGGGAGGCCCGTCACCTGGTCCCCGCCGCACCCGCGGCCGGCCGATCTGGCGGCGGCGCAGGCCCGGCGGCTGCGGAGCCTGGCCACCAGGGCCCGAGACGGCCTGCGCGATCTGCACCACGGGGTGGCCGAGCTGCCGCCGGAGAGCCGGGAGCTGCTGACGGCCCTGTTCGGCGCGTCCTTCCTGGACGACATCGCCGGGCTCGCCGACGACGCCGACCGGCACGGCGCGGTCGCCCGTTTCCTCTCCGTCTTCGACGCGTTCTTCGAACCCCGGCTGCGCCGCCTGGAGACGCTCGCCGACCGCGCCCGGGCCGGCTACGTGCTGGACCCCGCGGACGCGCAGTGGGAGATCGAGCAGACCTGGGGCAAGCGCGCCGCGGCCGGACTCCACCCCGCCGAGCCGGCCCTGCACGGCCCGGCGAGCACCGCGCTGCGCCCCGACCCCCGCGAGGCGCTGCCCGCGCTGTACCTCACGGAGAACCCGCAGGACCCGGAGCAGGGTCCGTGCTGGACCCCTCGCCGGGACCTCCTGGGCAGCGGCCCCCGGGACCGGCATCTGGTGGCCGAGGCCGACGACGAGGGCCTGCTCACCCTGCGCTTCGGCGACGGCCGGTGCGGCCGGACGCCGCGGGCGGGAGCCGAGCTGCACGCCGTCTACCGGGTGGGCAACGGCCGTTCGGGCAACGCGGGCAGCGAGGCCGTCAACCGGATCGCCCACCGCGAGATCCGGGACCTGTCCGGCATCACACGGGTGCGCAACCCGGTGCCGGTGACCGGCGGCACCGATCCGGAGCCGCTGTCCCAGGTGCGGCTGGCCGCCCCGCACGCCCCGTTGCGCACGCTGCTGCGCGCCGTCACCGCCGAGGACTACGCCACCCTGGCCACCGGCCGTCCCGGAGTGCAGCGCGCCGCCGCAGCGCTGCGCTGGAACGGCAGCTGGTACGAGGCCGACGTGTCGCTGGACCCGGCCGGCGCCGCGGTGCCGTCGTCGGCGCTCCTGGAGGAGGTGCGGGCCGCGCTGCACCGCTACCGGCGGATCGGCCACGACGTCGTCACCCGGCCGGCGCTGCTGGTGCCGCTCGACGTGGAGCTGTACGTGCTGGTCGACCCGCACTACGTCGCCGCCGATGTGCGGCAGGCGCTGCTGCGCCGCTTCCTGCCGGGCCGCCGGAAGGACGGTGGGCGGGGCTTCTTCGATCCGGCGGCGCTGACCTTCGGCACCCCGGTACGGGCCAGTGCGCTGGTGGCGCTGTGCATGGACGTGCCCGGGGTGCGGCACGCCGAGGTGACCGTGCTGCGCAGGATCCACGGCCTGCGCGGGGAGCGCGAGGGGCCGGACGTGCCGCCCTCCGGGGAGCTCAGGATGCGTCCGCTGGAGGTTCCACGGCTCGACGGCGACGTCACCCGTCAGGAGAACGGGTGGCTGACCCTGCGACTGCGAGGTGGACGATGAGCGACTGCACCGCCGACCCGCGAGGTCCGGCGCCGGTGTGGAACCGTCCCGGGCTGCCCGCGCTGTCCTATCGGGTGGGCGCGCACCGGCAGTTCCTGGCGGCGATGCTGGCCCGGCTGCCCGCGGTCGGCGACCGGGCGCCGCTGGGGGCGCTGACGGCCCGGGAGCCGGACGATCCCTCGATCGCCCTGCTGGACGCCTGGGCCGTGGTCGCCGACGTGCTGACCTTCTATCAGGAGCGGATCGCGAACGAGGGGTTCCTGCGCACCGCGGCGGAGCACGAGTCCCTGGTCCGGCTCGGCCGGCTGGTCGGGCACCGGCCACGCCCGGCGCTCGCCGCCTCGGCGCACCTCGCCTACACGGTGGACCCGGGGACGTCCTGCGTCGTACCGGCCGGTTCGCAGGTCAAGAGCGAGCCCGAGCCCGGCGCGCTGCCCGTGGTGTTCGAGACCGTCCAGGACCTGGCCGCGCGGGCGGAGTGGAACCGGCTGCCGGTGCGCACCACCCGGCCGGCCGAGCTCACGGCCCGTGCCGCGACCGGCGTGCGGTCCCTCGACGTCGAAGGGGTGCTGCCCGCCCTGCGCCCCGGGGACCGGCTGCTGTTCGCCTATCCCGACGCCCGGCTGAACCTGGTGCGCGTGGTGGAGAGCGCGGAGCCCGATCCCGTGCGGGGGCGGACCACCGTGCTGCTGAGGGTGCCGGATCCGCCCCGGCAGCTGCGCCACGCGGTGGACGCGCTGCGGGAGGACGTGGAGGACGCCGCGCGCCGGGCCCCGTCCGAGGGCTCCTCCGGGGGCCCGTTCGAGGAGCTGCTGGCGTTTCTGCGGGAGGTCCGGGAGCGCGCCGAGGGGCTGCGTGACCCGGACGCGTTCGCGGCCCGGCTCGACCGGAAGCTGAAGCGGCTGCGCGAACGGCTCGCCGGACTCGGCGACGACCCGGCCGTCGACGCCCTGACCGAGCGGGCCGCCGTACGGCTGGCGACCGTCCAGGACGCCGTACGGCGGCTCGCGGAGCCGCCCGAGCGGGCCGCGCCGGCCGGTGGGACGGAGCTGCAGCGCGACCTCGCCGACCCGGCGGGGCGGGTGCTGCACTCGGTCGACCCGCTGCTGGCCGCGCTCGGCCGGGCCGAGCCGCCGCGCCGGACCCCGCCCGCGGTCGCCGAGTCGCTGGGCGCCGGCTCCGACGCCCTGCCCCGGCTCCTGGCGGGCAACCGGCACGGCATCGCCGCGTCCTACTACGAGGCGCTGTCCGCCGTCGCGCCCCCGGTCACCGCGCCGCACGTCTACCACTTCCGGGTCACCGCGACCCCGCTCGGCGCCTCGATCCCGGACGACGCCCGCGTCAAGCGGCTGTTGCGCGGGTCGCCGCCCCGGGCGCAGGGCGAAGGCCCGCTCGCGGGCGACGTCCTGCTCCTGGACGCGGTGCACGAGGAGATCCAGCCGGGCAGCTGGATCGCGCTCGGCACGGCGGGCGGCTCGCGCCCGCGTGTCGTCCAGGTCACCGAGGTCGGCCAGCTGTCCGTCGCGGGCGACGTGGACGCCGTGCGGGTGACGCGGCTGCGGCTGGCGGAGCCGTGGACCGAGGACTGCGAGGACATGGCCGTGCGACGGGCCACCACCGTGTGGGCCGCGGGCGCGCCGCTCGTCCTCGCCCCCTCGCCCGATCCGACGGACGTGTCGGGCGAGACCGTCCCGCTGGACGGCACCTTCGAGGGACTGACCGCCGGCCGGCTGATCGTCGTCTCCGGGGAACGCACGGACGTCCTGCCCGAGGAAGGCGCCCGGGACGGCGGCGAGGGCCGGCGGGGGGTCCCGGGTGCGGAACTCGCCGTCCTGGCGGGCGTGCGCCACGCCTTCGACGCCACGTCCTTCGACGACCGGGTGCGCACCACGCTGCGGCTGGCCTCCCCGCTCGCGCACCGCTACCGGCGGGACACCGTCGTCGTGCACGGCAACGTCGTCGAGGCGACCGCGGCCGAGACCGTCACCGAGGTCCTCGGCAGCGGGGACGCCGGCCGGGCGGGCCAGGTGCTGCCGCTGCGGCGCGGCCCGCTCGGCTGGCTGCCGTCGGTGAGCGTCGACGGCGGCGAGGAGGCGCTCACCGTCCGGGTCGACGACGTGGTGTGGCGACGGACCGCGGACCTCGGCGAGGAAGGGCCGACCGCCCAGGTGTTCCGGCTGCGCACGGGCCCCGGCGGCGGCGCGGCGGTGGAGTTCGGCGACGGCCGGCACGGCGCCCGCCCGCCCACCGGCGCCGAGAACGTCACCGCCCGCTACCGCGTCGGCGGCGGACGCGCGGGCAATGTCGCGGCCGGGCGGATCAGCCAGGCCGTCAGCAGACCCCTCGGAGTCGGCGGGGTCACCAACCCGCTGCCCGCGACCGGCGGGGCGGACGCCGACGGCCCGGCCCGGCTGCGGCAGGCGATCCCGCTGCGGCTGGCCGCCTTCGACCGGCTGGTGTCGGTGCAGGACCACCAGGCCTTCGCCCGCGCCTTCGCGGGCGTGGGCCAGGCCGTCGCCCGCCGCTGCCTGGACGGCGGCCGCCCGGTCCTGCACCTCACCGTCGTCGCCGCCGACGACGCCCCGCTGGACGCCTCCTCGCCGCTGCTCGCCGCATTGCGCGCCGCGCTGCACCGGTACGGCGACCCGGCGCTGCCGGTGCGGGTCGACCCCTGTGAGCGGGTACGGCTGGTGGTGATGCTGGGCGTCCGGACCGCCGACGGCCATCTCCCGGAGAAGGTCGAGCAGCGGGTGCGCGAGGCGCTGGCCGCCCGGCTGGGCCACGCGGGGGCGTACCTGGGCCGTGCCGTGTACCAGAGCGCGGTCGTCGCCGCCGCGCAGGCGGTCGAGGGCGTCGACTTCGTGGACCTGGACGCCTTCGGCGGGTTCGCGGAGGGTTCCGACCCGGCCGACGTCGTCCGGTTCGTCCGGTATCCGTCGGCCGCGCACCGGGTCCCGGCGCTGCCGGCCGGCCTGCGCGCGGTGCGCGACCGCTCGCCGTCCCGCCCCGCCGCCGATGCCGCGGGGAGCCGCCCGTCGGAGGCGACGGCCGTCGTCGACCTCTCGCAGGCGCCCACGGTCCTGCTCTCCGCCACGCCCGCCGCCCCGGGCCCGACCGGGCCCGCCCCGGCGGCGGCCCCGGCGCCGCCCCGGCTGGTGCTGCGCCCCGCCCAACTGGTCCTGCTGGACCCGGCCGTGCCCGGAACCCTGATCCTGCGGAGGATTCCATGACCCCGGACGAGCTGTACGCGCTGCTGCCCGCCGTGCACCGCAGACGCGACGCGGAACAGGGCGGTCCGCTGCGCGCGCTGCTGACGGTCGTCGCCGAAGAGGCCGCGGTCGTGCGGGAGGACATCGAGCGGCTCTACGACAACTGGTTCATCGAGACCTGCGACGACTGGGTGGTGCCCTACCTCGGCGACCTCGTCGGCTACGAGATCCTGCCCCAGATCGCCGCAGCCCTGTCCGACGACGACGCGCGCGCCGGCGGCCTGCCGGCCGCCGGCGTACCCCGCCGGGACGTCGCCGACGCCATTGTCAACCGCCGGCGCAAGGGCACCCTGGCGCTGCTGGAGGACCTCGCGACGGCGGTGGCCGGGTGGCCCGCCCGGGTGGTGGAGTACCGTCGGCTGCTGTCCGTCACCCAGCCCGTGCGCCGCTACACCTCCGACGGGGCCGACGCGCGCCGCCGACTGGCGGGCGGCACGCTGGCGAACGTGCGGGACGCCGGTGCGCTGGCCCGGCTCGGCGGCCCGTTCGACGAACTGGCGCGCACGGTCGAGGTGCCGCGCGCCGACTCGACCCGGCGCGTCGGCCGCTACGGGGTCCAGTCCGTCGGCCTGCACCTGTGGCGGCTGCGCACCTACTCGGTGACCCGGGCCCCGGCCTACTGCCTGGACCGCGAACGGGCCTGCTACACGTTCAACGTGCTCGGCGTGGACACGCCGCTGTTCACCGCCCCGGTGCCGGAACCGTCGAGCTTCCACATCGCGGACGAGACGAACGTCCCGGAGCCCATCGGCCGGCGGGCCCTGGCCGACCGGCTCTACGACTACTACGGGCCCCGCAAGAGCCTGTGCGTGTGGGCCGGCCCCGACCCGGCCGACGACGCGGTGCGCCTGGACCGGATCGTCGTCGCGGACCTCTGCGACTGGCGGTTCCGGCCCCAGAGCGGGGAGGTCGCCGTCGACCCGGTGCTGGGCCGCCTCATGCTCGCGCCGGGCGCCGCTCCCGCGCGCGGCGTCCGGGTGACGTACCACCACGCGTTCTCCGGCGACCTCGGGGGCGGCGAGTACCCCCGCCCGGAGCCCGCGCCGGACGGTCCCGCCGAGCGCTACCGGGTGGGCCCCGACGAGGACCACCACAGCATCGCCGACGCGATCGGCCGCTGGCGCGCGGAGAAGCGGGGGCACGAGCACAAGGCCGAGGCGATCGTGGAGATCACCGCGGGCGAGGTGTACGAGGATCTGACGGACATCCGCCTCGACCCGGGAGACCGGCTCACCGTGCGGGCCGCGGACGGCGTCCGCCCCGTCGTCCGGCTGACCGGCCGACGCGGCGAGGACCGGCGGGCCCTGACCATCACCGGTTCGTGGAGCGGGCGCCGCGCCGAGGCGACGGCGCGGCTGGTCCTCGACGGGCTGCTGGTGACCGGCGGCGGGGTGCGGGTGCGGGGCGGGCTGGGCCGGCTCGTCGTGCGGCACTGCACGTTCGTGCCGGGCTGGGAGCTCGAGTCGCGGGGCACGCCCCTGGCCCCCGGGGAGCCCAGCCTGGACATCGCCGACAGCCCGGTGCGCACCGAGATCCGGCACAGCGTCCTCGGCGCGATCACGGTGACCGCGCGGCACGGGGCGCGCGAGCCCAACCGGCTGGAGGTGTACGACAGCGTGCTGGACGCGACCCTCGACGAGGCGACGGCGCTCGGCGACCGGGACGGCGGCCCCGCCGAGGTCCTCCTCACGGCCCGGCGCACCACCGTGATCGGCCGCGTGCGCGCCCGGGCGGTGGAGTTGATGGAGAACTGTCTGCTGGCCGGCGAGGTGTGGATCGACCGGGAGGACCACGGCTCCGTACGGTTTTGCTGGCTGCCTCCCGAGGGCCGCCGGACGCCGTCCCGCTTCCACTGCGAACCCGAGCACTCGGGCGTCGCGGCGGCGGAACTGCGCTTCGCGGACACCCGGTACGGCGCGCCCGAGTACGTCCGGCTGGCCGACGACTGCGCCGCGGCGATCCGCCGCGGGGGCGACAACGGGACGGAACCCGGCGCGCTGCACCACCTGTTCCAGCCGCAGCGGGAGGACAATCTCCGCACCCGGCTGGCCGAGTACACACCGGCCGGATGCGACCCGGGGCTCTTCTTCGTCACCTGAGCCACCACCCACGTCGACGTCCACCTTCGGCCAAGGCAAGGCAGGAAGCACCCCCATGCACGGCGACTTCTCCCGCGTCATCTTCGATCCCGCGCGGCGGTTCTCCGCCGTGCTGTCCCAGCAGGGCCGGGTCCAGCTCGATGCCGACCTCAACGAGCAGACGGCGATCCTCCTGCACTACGTGCGCACGCTGGCCAAGGACCTGATGGGGCCCGCCGCCTACCCGCCCGAGTCCGACGGCCTCGGCGGCTTCGGGGTGGACGGCTTCGACGGCGACACGTTCACCGTGGCCCCGGGCCGTATGTACGTCGACGGCATCCTGTGCGAGTGCGACGGCACCGACTACTGGGACCAGCCCGACGGCCACCTCGACCCCGACCGGGAGAGCGACCGGCTGCCTTCGGGGCCGTTCCTGGTGTATCTGCGGGTGTGGGAGCGCCTGGTCACCGCGTGGGAGGCGCCCTGGATCCGGGAGGTGGCGCTCGGCCCGAACGGCCCGGACACCACCGCGCGCAGCCGCGTGGTCTGGCAGGTGTGCGTGCTGCCGCTGGAGTCCGACTCGCCCGTGCCCGACATGCGCAGCGCCTCGCGTTTCCTGCGGGATCGGGTCCGCGGCGTGTTCGAGCCCCGCGGTCTGCTCTCCGCGACGACCGGACCGGCGCCGCACGAGCAGCCGCACGACGAGCCGGCCCCGTCCGCCGGGTACCGGGGTCCCGAGAACCAGCTGTACCGGGTGGAGGTGCACCAGGGCGGCGCCGAGGGCAGCGCGACGTACAAGTGGTCCCGGGAGAACGGCTCCGTGATGCTGCCCGTCCGGTCGGTGGACCGTGGCTCGGTCGAGCTGGAGACGCTGGGCCGTGACGACAAGCTGGGCGTGGACACGGGCGACGTGGTGGAGCTGCTCGACGACGCCTCGGTGTGCCGCGGGGCGTCGGACGCGTACGACGAGGAGGCGGGACGGCTGTACAGGGTCACGAAGGTGGACTACGCGGGCCTCCGCGTCGAGCTGGACCGCTCTCCCTACGACGGCCCGACGCCGCGCCGCCGCCCGTTCCTGCGCCGCTGGGACCACGGGAGAAGCGGGCCGGAGGGCGAGCCCACGGGCGCCGAGGCCGGCCTGCCGGTGATGGAGGGCCGCTGGCTGCCCCTGGAGGACGGCGTACAGGTCCAGTTCCACCCCGGTGCGGGCGAACCCCGCCGGTACCGCCGGGGCGACTACTGGCTCATCCCGGCCCGGGTCCTCACCGGCGACGTCGAATGGCCCCGCAGCCGGCAGGGCGAGCCCCTGCGCCGACGCCCGCACGGCGTCCCGTACCACTACGCCCCGCTCGCCTATGTCGAGCCGCGCCGCGGGGACGACTTCCGGCTGGTGGATCTGCGGGTGCCGCTGTCGCACCGACGGTAGGGCGGTGGCCGGGTCAGCGGCCGGTGACAGCGAAGATGAACACCATCCACGCGACGAAGAGCAGGATGACGACGGCGATCACGATCGCGGGCGTGTTGCGGGCCGAGACGTCGGCGCCGGTCGTCAGGTTGCGCAGCCGCCTGACCCGCAGCGTGCCGCGTCGGGTGCGACCCGTTGCGCGCACCCGGTCCCCGTCGTTGACGGCGCCCTCGAACAGGTCGCCGCGCATCTCGACGGGGACCAGCCCGACCGGGCGGCCCTCGCGATTGCGCATCTCCAGCCGGAAATTGCACACGACCGTCGTGCCGACGTCACCGTCGCTCCCGCTCACCTCGGTGCGCATCCGCACCTGCCGCGCGATGCCGTAGACGGTGCCGCTGCCGTCGAGGGTGCCGACGGGGACGGGCCTGGGTTCCTCGGGCCGGTGCTCCTCGCGCCGGTGCTCCTCGGGCCGGGAAGGGCGTCTGTCGGGGCGGCGGGGGACGTGGGCGGTGGGCCGGGACACCTCCTGGGTGTGGAGGTGGATCCGGCGCCGCCACGGCCGTCGCGGGCGCGGGTCCTCGTCCTCGCCGTACGCGGGAAGCCAGGTTCCGCAGCGACGGCACCGCTGTGCGTCGGGCGGCGCCTCGGCGCCGCACCGCTCGCACATCCAGGCGCCGTCCACGGTCTAGTCGACCCGGTAGTTGACGAGGTAGACCGAGCCCTCGACCGGCGACGAGGCCATCTTGGCGATGGGGCCCTGGCCGAGTTCCGTCTCCTCGATGCGGATCGAGCCGAGCAGGTCGTCGCCGGAGAGGTCGTGGTCCCACAGCGAGAGGTTCTGGACGCCGTCGACCGACACGGTCACGCCCAGCGGCTGCGTCTGTCCGGACCCCACCGAGCCCGCCGAGCCGTTGCCCGGCCAGATCGCCTGGCCGACGTCTCCCTGGGTGCTCGTGGTGATGTACAGGTCGTCAGGATCGTTGCGGGAGGCGTCGATCGCCGCGACGGCCGCGGGAATCGACTGCGCGATGTCGTGCAGCGTGCTCCCGCCCACGGGGATCGTGCCGGCGAGTGCGGCGATCGCCTCGTTCGTCGTGGAGTCGGTGCCGGTCGCCGCGTGGACGCAGTAGACGTCGAGGATGGTGGCGGTCGCTGACATGGTGTTCCTCCTGCTCGGTGTTCAGCCCGGCTGTTCCATGAGCCGGCGCCAGGTCTTGTTGCCGACGATGCCGTCCGGTGTCAGACCGTTGTTCGCCTGGAACCAGCGCGCGGCCTCGTCGCTGCGGGGTCCGAAGTTCCCGTCGACCTCCAGGGGAGGGCTCCAGCCGAGGTCGTTCAGCCGCTGTTGGATGTTCCTGACCCCGGGCGCCACGGTGCCCTTGCGGGCGAAGGGCTGGTCGGCCGCCTCCCGTTCGGCGCGGCTCGGGTGGTCGGCCAGCCACTGCGCCACGTCGCCCGGCAGCTCGCCCGGGCCGTGCGTCTGTCCGGGCCGCCACCCCTCGACCTGCTGGATCGCGGAGGCGAGGGCGGTGAGCCGGCCCTCGTCCAGGTCGGCCGGCCGGGTGTCGGTTCCCACACCCAGGGCGTCGGCGACCCGCTGCGCGTACGCGTGCGGGTCGTTGGAGCCATGTCCGGCCGGGGCGTAGGCCAGCATCACCTCGAGGACCGTCTTGTCGCCGCGTCGGGAAAGATATCGCCGGACGGCCTCGAATCCGGTCTCCTCGCTGGGGAAGACGGCGAAGATGTCGTTGTGCTTTCCCGGATAGGCGCCGTAACTCTCCGCCTCGCCCGAGCGCACGATGTTCCCGGGGTTTCGGTTGTTCCAGGAAGCGGTGCCTCCCGTGCGCATCGCTTCCTCGTAGAAGACGTGGTCGACGCCGAGGATGCCGATGACATCGCCGGGTTCCATGTCGGACGCGTCGTTCCAGGTCATGGCAGCCTCCGAGGAAAGGCAGTCCCCGGCACCATCATGACTCCGTTCCCGGGCCCACGCCACACGGGAAATCTGGTTTCACATTCCACCGACGCCGTTCCCGAATCACCGCCCCCCGAACGGTGATTGCATCCACCATCGACCTCTTGGAGCCGGACACTGGAAAGAGGAGAAAAAGGGAGGAGGAACGATGTCCGCATTCACCATCGACGTGTCCAACCCGTTCCCCGCCGGGTTCACGAGCGCCATGGGCGGCCCCGGCGAGGGCGGCCACCAGTCCGAGAACTGGTACATCCAGTACGGCATGGACCTCGGCGCGGGCGCGGGCACTCCGGTCCGCGCCGCGTTCGACGCCCACATCACCAAGTACAGCCCGCACGACCCCGGGGCCGACACCGGCAAGGTCTACGGGGCCCAGTTGTTCATGCGCGCCCCCAACGACGAGATGGGCGGCTTCTACACGCACGTCACCAACGTCCCGCAGGGTCTGACCGTCGGCTCACAGGTGTCCCGTGGGGATGTGCTGGGCGAGGTGTACGAGGTGGCCGGCACCTCGTCACATCTGCATCTGGCGCTGGTCGAGATCATCGGCGGTGCGCCCGGCGGCGAGTACCAGGGCGTGAACCTCTACGAGATGTTCCTGAACACGGCGAACACCGCGGCGGTCACATCGGTCACCTTCAACCAGGACGGTTCGCCGCCTTCCCTGTGACGTCGGCTGTGGCGTCGGCCGGTGCGTCGGCCATCACCAGCCCGGCGATGTGCGCGGTGACCGTGTCCAGGATGTCGGTCCAGGCCGCCGCGTCGCCGAGCACCAGGTAGTTGAGGGTCAGCCCGTCGGTCATGGCGGCCAGGTAGCGGGCCAGCACGGAGACGGGCACCCGCAGCCGCAGGTCCATGCCGTCCCGGAGCTGCTCGATGAGTTCCGCGTAGGCGTCGCCGTACTTCTCGTACTGCCGGCGTGCCAGATGCTCGAACCCCGGCTCGCGCAGGGCGTACTGGGTGAGTTCGTAGGTCAGCATGTGCTCGTCCGGGTGGGCCCGGACGTGGTCCCAGTACGCCTGGAAGCCGGCCCGGACCGTCTCCTCGAGGGTCGCCCTGGGCCGCAGCGCCTCCTTCACCATGGTCACGGAGTGGTCGGTGATGGTCGTGATGACGGACTCGACCAGCGCCTGCTTGGAGTCGAAGCAGTAGTGGAAGACGCTCAGGGACACGCCCGCCTCGGTGGCGATGGACCGGGTCGTCGTCTTGGTGACGCCGTCCCGGGCCATCGCCCTGATCGCCGCTTCCGTCAGCTGTCGGCGCCGCTCGGCCGACGGCATGCGTGCCATGGGTGTGTCCTTCGCGCTCGTCCCCCGGCGGCCGTCAACTGCTGTGGACGCCCACCTCGTAGAGCGAGTATCCCCAGTCGGTGCCGCGGTCCAGACCGTGCACCCGGACATAGCGGGCCGGCGTGCCGGTGAAGGAGGCCGTGTCCAGGCCGCCGTCCCCGGCCGTGGTGGACCACGCGGTCTGCCAGGTCGTGCCGTCGGTGGAGAGCTCCACCCGGTACGACTTGCCGTAGGCGCGCTCCCAGTCGAGCGTGACCCGCTTGACGAGTTGGGTGGCGCCCAGGTCGACGCTCAGCCACTGGTCGTCGCTCCAGTCGCTGGCCCAGCGGGTGCCGGTGTCGCCGTCGACGGCCCGGCCCGGCGCGTAGCTGGTGAACGGGTTCGACTCCGACGAACCGGCCGTGGCCGAGGCGCCCTTGGCCAGATTCACCCCGGCCCGGTGCTGCTCCGAGGCGCCCCAGGTGCCGAGGTAGGACTCGGCGCCGCGGAAGAGGTCGTCCACTGCGTCCCGGCCGCCGACGAGCCGGATGTCCTCGATCCAGTCCGGGATCATGCCGACGTGGGCGGCGCCGTCGGTGTTGAAGTCGAAGGTGCGTGAGCCGGTCGTCTGCCGGTCGATGACCGACCCGCCGTCGACGCTCTTGAAGGGGTACGTCACCTTGTTCGCGGCGTCCGCGCCGCGCGGGGCGGGATGGTCGCCGATGCCGTTGAAGTCGGTGCCGTAGCCGTAGCCGACGCCGTACTCGTCCCGCAGCGCGTTCGTGCGCTCGGCCTCGGCGGCGAACTCCTCGGAGCCGTGCATGTACTGGGCGACGAAGCCGCCGAGGGAGTAGACCCGCTCGGTCCAGTCCAGGTCCATCCAGCTGTGCGAGGACAGGACGCCGGGGTAGGACGCGGCCTCGAAGATGTCGAGCACCCGGCCGGTGGCCTTGACGCTCATGTGGTCGATCTCCAGCATCATCTTGCGTTGCATCATGCCGCGCACGGCGTACTCGCCGAGCGAGGTCAGCCCGCGGGTGTTGCACTGCGCGTTCTCGTCGTACGACGGGACCTCGGTGCCCGCCGGCAGATCCGCCTCGGCCTCGGAGGCTGCGGTGCCGATGGGGTTGTCGGCCTGCGGCCCCGTGCATTTCTCCGTCTGCCAGAAGGTGCCGGTCGACAGGAACTGCCCGACGTTGATGGCCGTTCCGAGACCGCCCTCGTCGAAGCGGACGCCGCACAGCGCGTTGTCGAACTTGTGGCACAGGAACATGCTGCGCACGCCCAGCGCGTACAGCTCGTCCAGGCCCTTGTCGATGTCGGACTTGCTGCACTGCGCGATGTCGAAGATCTGCTTGCAGCCGAACGGCTCGGAGGTCTCCACGCCCAGCACGACCGCCAGCTTGCCCTGCTTGATGACCTCACGCGCCTGGGCGCTGTCGAGGACGATCCGGAACCAGCCCTTGCCGGTGCCGCCGTACTGCTTGTCGATGTAGGCCTGGAGGTCGTACGTCAGCTTCGCCTGGAGGCGGATCGACGTCATCTCGTCGCAACTGCGGTCCTTGAACGGGTAGATCGAGCAGATCATGCCGTTGGTGACGAGGTCGTTGACGAGCACCCGCTGCCCGCCGCGCCAGGCCCGCTCCACCCAGGCGTAGTAGTTGGCCTGGTGGGTCATAGAGTCGTAGGCCGGCCAGTCGGTGAAGGTCGGCCAGCCGACGGGGTCGTGCTGTCCGTCGCCGCCGTGGGTGATGTAGTCGAAGAGCGCGAGCGTGCCGTCGGGGTAGTGCTCGGGGCAGTCCTTGAGCGCGTCGGCGACGCCGGCCTCGGAGAACACCTTGCCGCAGATCAGCCGCCCGCCGAACGCCTCGTCGGAGAACAGGTGGTTGTGCGCGTCGACGAAACCGCGCACGTCCCCGGCGGAGTCGGTGCCGGTGAACGGCGCCCCGGTGACGTTGATCTGGGCGTCGGGGGTCGGCCGGGCCGTCGGCGTCCACCAGTCGGCGCCGGCGGCCGAACTCTGGGCCGGCCCCAGGATCGTGGCCAGTACGAGCAGGAGCAGCGAGACCACGGTGACATGGCGTCTGCGGTACGGGCGTGCGGTCATGGTCAGCCCACTCCCTCGGTCGACGGGAAGGCGCGGTCGACGAGGGCGTTTTGACTGCCCATGAGATTGTCATGACCGACGCAAGATAGTGGGACGAGAATGCGGACTGACGCCGTTCCGAGTCAAGAGTCCGGGACGCTTGACCTGATAAGTGCCGCGGCCGACGTAAACCCGTTGTCCGGCCCGCCGGTTGCACGAGGACAGTCGATGCGCTTACACGTTCAGGTGATGATCCCGCGGACCGGCCCGCCGCCCCCGGGCAGCGCCCTATCCAGGACACATGGACAATTCACCAGCTTCCGTAGACCTCGGCTGGCCCTCCCGCCGGCGGTTCACCGCGTCCGCGGCCGCGGCCACTGCCGTCGCCGCGCTCACGGCCGCCGCCCCGGCGGCCACGGCCCTCCCCCAGCAACCCCCCTGCCCGCCCAGGTCGACGGCCGACTGGGCGACCTGCCTGGCCGTGGCCCGGGCCCTGCTGGTGGTCGACGAGAACGACCGGCCGCTCGTGCCGGGGTACGCGAAGGTCCTCGACGGGGGTCTGCCCCGGGCGAGGACGGGCGCCGGGAAGAAGGTGCTCGTGATCGGCGCCGGGCCCGCCGGACTGGTGGCCGCCTGGCTGCTCAAACGGGCCGGGCACCGGGTCACGCTCGTGGAGGCCAACGGCAACCGGGTCGGCGGCCGGATCAAGACCTTCCGCACCGGCGGGCACGAGCACGCGCCGCAGGCCTTCGCCGATCCGCACCAGTACGCCGAGGCCGGCGCGATGCGGATCCCCGGCAGCCACCCGCTGGTGATGGGCCTGATCGGACGGCTGGGCGTCGAGAAACGCCGGTTCCACCTCGTGGACGTCGACGCCGACGGCAAGCCCGTCAACAACGCCTGGCTGCACGTCAACGGCATCCGGATGCGCCGCTCCGCGTACGCGACGTCGCCGCGGAGGATCAACCGGTCCTTCGGGGTGCCGGAGAAGTACCGGGACACCCCGTCCTCGACGATCCTGCGCGAGGCCCTGGATCCGGTGCGCGACGAGTTCAGCACCCGGGGCGCCGACGGCAAGCGGGTCGACAAACCGCTGCCGGAGCGGGTGCGGGGGTGGGCGCGGGTCGTGCAGCGGTTCGGCGACTGGTCGATGTACCGGTTCCTGACCGAGGAGGCGCGGCTCGACGAACGCACGATCGATCTCGTCGGCACACTGGAGAACCTCACCTCCCGGCTGCCGCTGTCGTTCATCCACAGCTTCATCAGCGCCTCGCTGATCAGCCCGGACACCGAGTTCTGGGAGCTGGTCGGCGGCACGGCCAAGCTCCCGGACGCGCTGCTCAAGGAGGTCGCGGACGTGCTGCGGCTCGACCGGCGCGCGACGCACATCGAGTACTGGGCGCCGGACCGGCCGGGCGACGACACCCCCTCGCACGTGAGCGCCGACGGGCCGCACGTGTGGATCGACACCGTCTCCGAGGGGCGCGGCGGCAAGGTGGTGCGCGAGGAGTTCACCGCCGACCTGGCGATCGTCACGGTGCCGTTCTCGGGGCTGCGGCAGGTGCAGGTCAGCCCGCTGATGTCGTACAAGAAGCGACGGGCCGTCGCGGAGCTGCACTACGACAGCGCGACCAAGGTGCTGCTGGAGTTCGGCCGCCGCTGGTGGGAGTTCACCGAGGCGGAGTGGAAACGTGAACTCGACTCCGTGCGGCCGGGGTTGTACGAGGAGTACCGGGAGGGGAAGGCACCGGCCGACGGGAGTCTGCTCGGCGCGCATCCGTCCGTGCCGCCCGGTCACATCCCGGCGGCGCAGCGGGTGCACTACGCGGCCAACCGGTGGGCCACCCGCGACCAGCCGGAGGCGGCGCACATCGTGGGCGGGGGCTCGGTCTCCGACAACTCCAACCGGTTCATGATCAACCCGTCCCACCCGATCGGCGACAGCAAGGGCGGTGTCGTCCTCGCCTCGTACAGCTGGGCCGACGACGCCTCCCGCTGGGACTCCCTCGACGAGGACGCCCGCTACCCGCACGCCCTGCGCGGGCTCCAGCAGGTCTACGGCCAGCGCGTCGAGGTGTTCTACACGGGCGCGGGCCGCACCCAGAGCTGGCTGCGCGACCCGTACGCCTACGGCGAGGCGTCCGTCCTGCTCCCGGGCCAGCACACGGAGCTGCTCAGCGCCATCCGCACCCCCGAGGGCCCGCTGCACTTCGCGGGCGACCACACCTCGGTCAAGCCGTCGTGGATCGAGGGCGCGCTGGAGTCGGGGGTGCGGTCGGCGCTGGAGGTCCACCTGGCGTGAACTCCGCGCCGGCGGACAACGGCTGAGCACACAGTGTTTTGAACACGTTCAAATAGGAGTAGGCTCCCTGACGGACGACGAGGGGAGCCTACGCGTGAAGTTCGTGTTGCCCGGGGGGACCGGGCAGGTGGGAAGGGTGCTGCGGCGGGCCTTGACGGCCGGCGGGCACGAGGTCGTGGTACTGACCCGGCGGCCGACCGGCCCGGGCGAGGTGGAGTGGGACGGCCGGACGCCCGGTCCCTGGGCGGCGGCGATCGACGGCAGTGACGTCGTCGTCAACCTGGCCGGCCGCAGCGTCAGCTGCCGCTACACGCCGGAGAACCTCAAGGCCATGATGGACTCCCGGGTGGACTCGGCCCGGGTCGTCGGCGAGGCGATCGCCGCCGCCGCGCGGCCGCCGCGGGTCTGGCTCCAGATGAGCACGGCGACGATCTACGCCCACCGGTTCGACGCCCCCAACGACGAGGCCACCGGCGTGATCGGCGGCGCCGAACCCGACGTCCCGGGCTACTGGGGCTACAGCGTCGACATCGCCACCGCGTGGGAGCGGGAGCAGGCGAAGGCCGACACCCCGGGCACCCGCAAGGTGGCACTGCGGTCCGCGATGGTGATGAGCCCCGACCGGGGCGGGGTGTTCGACGTGCTGCTGCGGCTGGTCCGGCTCGGGCTCGGCGGCCCGGTCGCGGGCGGCGGGCAGTACGTGTCCTGGATCCACGACCACGACTTCGTCCGCGCGGTCGAGTTCCTCGTCGAACGGGACGACCTGGCCGGACCGGTGAACCTGGCCGCCCCCGCCCCGCTCCCCCAGCGCGCGTTCATGCGCGCCCTGCGCGAGGCGTGGGGCGTCCCGGTGGGCCTGCCCGCGACGAAGTGGATGGCCGAGCTCGGCGCCTTCGCCCTGCGCTCGGACACCGAACTGCTCCTCAAGAGCCGCCGCGTCGTCCCGGGGCGGCTGCTCGACGCGGGCTTCGCCTTCGACCGGCCGGACTGGCCCGCGGCCGCCGCCGACCTGGCACAGCGGGTACGCGGCCGCAGCCGGCGGCGCGAGGTGATGTGACGCGATGTGACGTGACGTGACGTGCATGTCGTCGGTCACCGACAGGCCGCTGTCAGCGTTCCGGTGACACGACGAACGGCCGGTCGCCAAGGTGCGGCTGTGGGACGGCAGCGCGCGCCGGCTCGTCACCCGCCACGACGACCAGCGCGCCCTGTACGGCGACATGGACGACCCCCGCTCGCGCACTCCGCCACGAGGCCGCCATGTGGTGGCGCGCCACTGCCGTGCGGCCGTGGGCGAAGGCCCCGTCCGCACGGCGGTTCGCCGGGGTACGCGTCAGCTCGTCGCGCGCACCGCGTCGCGGATCAGGTCCGCGACCGCCTTCGGCCGGGACACGGCCACGGCGTGCGAGGCGCCCTCCAGCTCGACGATCGTCGCCCCGGCCCGCTGGGCGCCGAAGCGCTCGACCTCGGGGTTGATCGCCTCGTCCGCACCGGCGATCAGCGCCCAGGACGGCTTGGTCAGCCAGGCGGCCTCGGCGGCGGCCTCCCCGAACGCGGCGGCTGCCAGCGGGCGTTGGGCCGCGGCGAGGATCCTGGCGACGTCGGCGGGCACGTCGGCGGCGAACACCGACGGGAACGCGTCCTCGGCGATGGTCACCTCGACGGCCGGGTCGCCACCCGGCACCGGGTACGTCCACTCCTTGAGGTTGGCGACCAACGGCGAGAGCGGGAAACGGCCCTGCAGCTCGCCGAGGCTCTCGCCCTTCTCCAGGGCGTACGCGGCGACGTAGACGAGGCCGACGACGTTCTCCGTGACGCCGGCGACGGTGATGAGGGCGCCGCCGTAGGAGTGACCGACCAGGATGACGGGGCCGTCGATCTGGGCGGCGACCGAGGCGATGTACGCGGCGTCGGAGGCGAGGCCGCGCAGCGGGTTGGGCGGGGCGATGACGGGGATGCCCTGGCCCTGGAGCTCGGCTGTCACGCCGGACCAGCTGGCCGCGTCGGCGAAGGCGCCGTGGACCAGGACGACGGTGGGGGTGGTGGTCATGGTGCTGCTGTCTCCCGAGAGGTCACAGGTGCCGGATCAGACGTGCAGGGCGTCGCGCAGGGTGCCGACGGCCAGGGTGATGGCGGCCTCGGCGGCGTACGTCGGGCGCAGCGCGTTCAGCATCACGAAGTCGTGGATGATGCCCTGGAAGCGCACCGCGGTGACCGGGACGCCGGCCGCGCGCAGCTTGTTCGCGTAGGCCTCGCCCTCGTCGCGCAGCACATCGGCCTCGCCGGTGATGACCAGGGCCGGGGGCAGGCCGGTGAGCTGCTCGGTGGTGGCGCGCAGCGGGGACGCGGTGATCTGGGCCCGCTCGGCCTCGTCGGTCGTGTACTGGTCCCAGAACCACTGCATGCCGTCACGGCGCAGGAAGTAGCCCTCGGCGAACTGGTGGTAGGAGCCGGTGTCGAAGCTCGCGTCGGTGACCGGGTAGAACAGCACCTGCTGCACCAGCGGGACGCCGCCGCGCTCCTTGGCCATCAGGGTCAGGGCGGCGGTCATGTTGCCGCCGACCGAGTCACCGGCGACCGCCATACGGGTGGCGTCCAGCCCCTTCGTCGCGCCTTCCCGGACGACCCACTGCGCGACCGCGAAGTTCTGCTCGATGGCGACCGGGTAGCGGGCCTCGGGCGAGAGGTCGTACTCGGGGAAGACGACCGCGGCCTCGGCCCCGACGGCGAGTTCGCGCACCAGGCGGTCGTGGGTGTGGGCGTTGCCGAACACCCAGCCCGCGCCGTGGATGTAGAGGATCACCGGCAGCGTGCCCACGACCCCGGCCGGCTTGACGATCCGGGCGCGGACGCTGCCCGTCGGCCCGCCGTCGACGGTGATCCACTCCTCGTCGACCACGGGCTTGTCGATCTCGCCGGACTGCACCTCGTCCACGGCCTTGCGCCCCTCCGCCGGAGCCAGGTCGAAGAGGTACGGCGGGTTGGCGGTCGCCTCGGCGAACGCAGCGGCCTCGGGTTCCAGCACCGGCGTGACCGGCTCGACGACGTCGGACATGGCATCTCCTGCGGTTCTTCGATGTGCGCTGCCTTGCCCTGCCACCGTAGATCCGCCGCGCACCGGCGTCTTGTCCACCCGCGCACCGCCGCTGTTCTCCAAGTGCACAGGACAGCCCAAAACCTAGTTGCCCTAGCTTTGAACCTAGAAATACTAGGTAGATGAACTCACCGCTCTCGACACAGGCGACCCTGAAGGTGCCCGGCGCCACCCTTCACTACGAAACGCTCGGCAGCGGCCCGGTCCTGCTGCTCATCCCCGGCGGTGCCGGGGACGCCGGACTGTACGCGGGCATGGCCCCGGAACTGGCCGCCCGGTACACGGTCGTCTCCTACGACCCGCGCGGCCTGTCCCGCAGCCCGCTGGACGCCCCGGCGGACACCCCCGGCGCCGACCAAGCCGACGAGAACGACGAGAGCGACGAGAGCGACGAACAAGTGCGGGTGTGGAGCGACGACGCCCGCCGGCTGCTCGATCTGCTCTCCCCCGACGACGACGCGGTCGTCCTCGGGTGCAGTTCCGGGGCGGTCGTCGCGGTCGATCTGCTGGCCCGGCATCCGGAGCGGCTGCGCCGGGTCGTCGCGCACGAGCCGCCGCTGCTGGAACTGCTGGCGGATCCCGCCCCGCATCGCGCGCTGTTCGCCGAGGTGCGTGAGATCTTCCGCTCCGCAGGAGCCGGCCCCGCGATGGCCCGGCTCGGTGCGGGCCTGGCGGACGGAGCCGCGCGGCAGGCGCCCGCGCAGTCGCCGACCGAACTGCCGCCCGGCGTCCAGGAGATGGCCGTCCGGATGCACGCCAACCTCCCCGTCTTCCTGGGCCGGGTCCTTCGCCCGTTCTCCTCGACCCGGCCCGACCTCGCGGCGCTGCGGCCCGTGGCCCACAAGCTGGTGCCGGCCGCCGGGCGCGACTCCCGTCGCCAACTCCCCCTGTACGGACCGGCCGAGCGGCTCGCGGAGCTGCTCGGGTGCGACCTCGTCGAGTTCCCCGGCGGCCATCTCGGAGCCGTCGAGTCCCCGAAGGAGTTCGCCGACCGCCTGCTGAACGTCCTGGCCTGAGGAGGCGGGGCCCGGGACGGCTTCGTCCCGGGCCCCGAGCAGGCAGAGGTGACCGCTCGTCAGCAGGTGCGGTTGACGTAGTGGGCGCCCTGGATGCTGCTCGCGGCGCCCAGCCAGGTGGTACCGGGTCCGACGCACCGCTCGTAGTCGGGCGCCAGGGCGACCCTGACCTGGATGACCACCCGTGAGCCGTCGGACGTGCAGTGGTTGTAGTAGGCGTCGGAACTCGTCTCGTAGAACCCGCACGGGTCCGCGGCCGCGGGGCCCGCGGTCGCGGCGGTCACCGCGCCCAGAGAGGCGAGCACAAGGGCGACGGAACCGAGGGTGCCGAGCAACGAACGGCGAACACGCACAGCAGAACTCCTTGATCAGCGGGAATGCGTCACCGAAGCATCGTGGCCGTTCGCTCGTCGTTGATCGAATAGCGCGCCGGTTCACCCCGTGAATCGTTTCGCCGTTACGCCGATGGAGTGGATCTTCCCGGAACGGCGACTCGGCGGCGCGGGTCTCGGGCAGAGCGGAGCCCGTTCACCCGGGTGAGCGCCCCGAGTGG
This sequence comes from Streptomyces sp. NPDC050263, assembly GCF_040655955.1. Lineage (NCBI taxonomy): Bacteria > Bacillati > Actinomycetota > Actinomycetes > Kitasatosporales > Streptomycetaceae > Streptomyces > Streptomyces sp. NPDC050263. Next base: position 54,509 of record NZ_JBFAKW010000052.1, read on the forward strand.
TGGCGGGGCATCGGCTGGCTGACGGTGGATCACGTCAGGCCGGGTCTTGTCAGCTGACGAGGTGTCGGCTGCCCGGCCGTGACGGAAGGACCATCAGATGCGTTCTGCTCGCATGATCCTGGCCACCGCGGCGGCGTCCGCCGCCCTCGTCGTCGGCGCCCCCGGCGTCTACGCGACCGCCGGTGACACGGACCACGACGACTCCTCCTACAGCAAGGAGGACAGCTCCTCGTCCAGCAAGGACGAGTCCTCCTCCGACAAGAAGGAGCACGGCAAGGAGGAGCACGGCAAGGAGGAGCACGACAAGCCGCACGGCGGGATGCACACCGGCGGCGGTCACCTCGCCTTCGTGAACGACAACAGCGACAGCGCGAAGGACCCCAAGTACGACCCGGAGACCTACAAGGACAAGGACACCGAGAAGGACAAGGACTCCTGGGGCGGCGACAAGGAGGAGTCCGGCAGCTGGAGCAAGGACGAGCACGACAAGCCCAGCGGCGGCATGCACACCGGCGGCGGCGCCCTCGCCTCGCCCTCGGCTACCGCGGCCGGACTCGGCGTCCTCGCCGTCGCCGGCACCGGCCTCTACGCCCTGCGCCGCAAGAAGACGGCGGGGGGTGTGGCCTGACCATGCCTGACGCGATAGCAGCCGCGGCCGCCACGCACTCCCCGCGTGGCGGCCCGGCCGGCTGCCCGCTCCGGCACTGATCAGGGCACACCGCTCAGTGCACAATGATCAGCGCGCCGGGAACCGATGCCGCCCCTGTCGACGTCCCCCTCCTCGCCCGTACACTGACAAATCGCAGATGTGCGCGAGCAGTTGATCCGGGGGGAGCCGCCATGTCGGGGGACCAGTACAGCAGATACGACCACACCTTCAACGTTCCACCCGTACCGCCCATGCCGCCCGCGCCGCCATCGGCCCCGGCGGACGGCGCTCGGGCCGTCGCGGTGGCCGTGCTCAACCTCAGCGGTCTGGGCCTGGGGTACGCGCTGCTGCGCCGCTGGGTCCTCATGGTCGCGTGCTGGGCCGCCACCGCCGTCCTGCTGCTCGTGGCGCTGCCGGCCGAACCGGACGGCGTCCCGGGCTTCGCGATCGTCCTGTACCTGCTGTTCCTCGCCGCGGCGGCGGCGCACGGTGCGCGGCTGGGCCTGCGCACCCCGCTGGCCGGGCTCCGGCGGGCGCCGCTCGCGCTCGGCCTCGGGCTGCTCCTGCTCGTCGTGCCGGCTGGCGGCGTCGTGCTGTACGACGGCGCGCGGGACGAAGCCACGCAGCAGATGCTGCTCGACCGGCTCGACGAGGCCGACCGGCTGGTGCAGACCGCCGGCGAGAAGCCCTTCGACACGGCCAAGGCCGACTACCGCGAGGCGCTGGCGACCTACGCGGACCTGACGGACGACCACCCCGACTCGCGGGCGGCCAAAAAGGTGCCCACACGGATGAAGACCTTCTACACGACGGTCGGCGCCCCCTACGCGCAGAACAACTACTGCCAGTCGACGGAGCCGCTGAAGTATCTGCGCACGGTCCCCAAGAGCCTGCCCGACACGGATCTCGGGTCGCTGAAGACCTGGCCCGACGACCGCCTCGCCACCTCGCTGTTCGAGTGCGCGTCGACGGCGCTCACGGCCGGCGCGCCCTCCTGGGCGACGCAGTTCGGGGAGCTGTTGACCACCTTCCCCGAGTCGCCGCAGGCCCAGAAGGCCGAACCGGCCGTGGCCGCAGCCGTCGTCACGGCGCAGAAGGACCTGAGCGGGACCGAGCCCTGCACGGCGGTCGAGAAGCTGAACACGCTCGGCTCGCAGATCGACGCGGTGCCCTCCGAGCAGGCAGCGGTCGGCGCCGCCCTCACCAAGGACGCCGAGCGGGCCAGGACCAGCGCGGACGCGGGCGCCTACAACTGCGGCGTGGACCAGTACCGGGACGGCGACTTCGAGTCGGCCCGGACGACGCTGGCCCAGTACGTCGTCGACCACAAGACCGCCAAGAACGCGGCCCTGGCCAGGAAGATCGCGATAGCGGCGGAGATCGCCCAGACGGTGCCTGCCGCCGGCAAGAGCCTGCCGACGAACCGCTCGGGCGGCAGCATCTCGGTCACGGTGCAGAACGACAGCCCCGACGAGATCACCGTCCTCTACACGGGTCCGGTCACCGGGAGTTTCACCCTCAAGGCCTGCGGCAGCTGCTCTGCGTACTCCCTCTCCAGCACGCTCAACCCGAGTTTCGAGCCGTGCAGCAGCAACAAGAACTATCCGGAGCGCACGATCAGCCTGCCGGTCGGCACCACATACTTCCTGCACAAGCCGAAGGACGGCCTCGACACGCCCGCCTCCGACACGGCCAAGCTCGAATCGGGCTACATCTACACGGAGTGCGCCTACACGACGCAGAGCCTGGGATCACTCTCCTGAGCAGCGAGTCCTGAACAGAGAGTGAAGAGACCGGGGAGTGAAGAGAAGGGAAAATACGGGAAATTCCGCCTGCTGAATCTCCGTCAACGGTGAATTCGCTGCCTGTGAGTCACATGTGACGGGTGATAAGGTGCGGCGGAATTCTCTTGTGCATTGTCTCTTGTGCAGAGCACCCCACACGAAAGCCTTGAGATACTCCTTATGAACGACATAACGACGGAAACTCCTGTGAGTTCCTTTGTTCCGGGCGGTCGCCGCCGGCACCGCAGGACCAAGCAGAGCAGCACCGGCATGCGGCGGGCAATCGTGCTCGCGCTCGCCGTCCCCGTCACGTCCGCGGCCCTCACCGGCCCCTCGGCGTTCGCCGCCGAGAAGGGCATCGGCACGACGGCCAAGGACACCGCGACCAGCCAGGATCTCGACGCGGACGACCAGCAGATGGTCACCAACCTCGAGACGCGGGTCCTCGACCAGCGGCTGGGCGCGAACGTCAGCGGCGTGGTCCTCGACGCGGAGTCGGACGACACGCTGTGGGGCCACAACGCGGCCACCGCGCTGATGCCGGCCTCCAACGTCAAGCTCGCCACGGCGACCGGGGCCCTCACGGTGCTCGGCCCGAACCACAGGTTCACCACGAAGGTCGTCTACGGCAACGGCACGCTGACCCTCATCGGCGGCGGCGACCGGACCCTGACCACCGCCGACCTCACCGAGCTGGCGACCACCGCGGTCGCCGGGCTCAAGGCGGCGGGCCTGACGTCGGTGAAGGTCGCCGTGGACGACAGCCTGTTCCCCGAGCCGACCCTGGCCAACGGCTGGAACACCGGCTACTACCCCGACTCCGTCGCCCCGGTGCGCGCGCTCGTCGTCGACGGACACGGCGTCGGAGACACGTCCCTGGACGCCGGCCAGGTCTTCGCGAAGCGGCTCACCGCGGCCGGGGTCACCGTGAACGGCACGGTCGCCCGCGCCACGGCGAGCAACAAGGACGTGCCGGTCGCCCGGCACACCTCGGCGCCGCTGTCGGACATCGTCCACAAGATGCTGAAGACCAGCGACAACAACATCGCCGAGACCCTGCTGCGGATGACCGCGCTGGGCGCGCACCAGCCGGCCACCTTCGAGGCCGGCACCGAGGTCGTGCGCCAGGTGCTGAGCGTGCGCTACGGCGTGTCGCTCGAGAACTTCGAGATGTACGACGGCAGCGGCCTGTCCCGGGCGGACCGCATCCCGGCGGCCACCCTGGCGGAGATTCTCGAACTGCTGACGGAACCCCGCTACGCCTCCACCCTCGGCTCCATCCTCGACGGGCTGCCCGTCTCCGGTGAGGCCGGCAGCACCCTCGGCCCGGAGTGGGGCCGCTTCGACGACGTGAACTCCAAGTGCGCGGTCGGCAAGGTGCACGCGAAGACCGGCACGCTCACCGGGGCCATCGCCCTGAGCGGACTGACGCAGGGCAAGGACGGCAAGTGGAAGGTCTTCTCGTTCATCGAGAACGGCTCCACGGCCAACCCGAACGACATCAAGGACGCCATGGACGGCCTCGCGGCGACCGTGAACGGCTGCTGGGCCTGACCGAGCGGGCAGGTGCGGCAAACGGAGAGGGCCGGTGTCACGGACACCGGCCCTCTCCGGTCGTTTCGATGTGACCCAAGCCACCAAGAAACGATGCCGTTTCGATGATTCCGAGGATTACGCTGACACCAAGTGAACGAAACCGTTTCGTTCATAGGTGTTCGCCCCCACCGCATGGAGAACGACAGCCATGGCCTCCGTACTCATCGTCGACGACCAGTCCCTCCAGCGCCTCGGCCTGCGCATGCTCCTGGCCGCCGAGACCGACCTGACCGTCGTCGGCGACGCGGCGAGCGGAGCCGAAGCGGTCCGCATGAGCGCCGCGCTCCGACCCGACGTCGTCCTGATGAGCGGCCCCCGTTCCGAGGCGGACGACATCCCGACCATCCGCCGGATCGCCCGGCCGACCCACCTCACGGCGGTCGGGAGACCCACCGGTGCGGCCGAGCATCCGCCTCGGGTGCTCGTCGTGACCTCCACCGGCGACCGGGGATACGCCTGTGCCGCCCTGCGCGCGGGCGCGGGCGGCTTTCTCCTCGACGACGCCACCACCGGCGAACTGACCGCGGCCATCCGAGCGGTGGCCGCCGGGGACGCCGTCATCACCCCCGACCTGACCCGCGCCCTCATCGACACCGTGCGCCACGAGCGCACCCCGCTGCCCCGCGAGCGCGCGGTCGGGCTCGACGCCTTCACCGGGCGCGAGCGCGACGTCCTGGTCGCCGTCGCCTCCGGCTGGTCCAACGCGGAGATCGCCGCGCGGCTGTCCATCGCCCCGACCACGGTCAAGTCCCACGTCAGCCACATTCTCGCCAAGATCGGCGGCCACGCACGCGTCCAGGCGGTCGCCTTCGCCTACGAGTACGGCCTGGTGCGCCCGGCCGCCTGACCCGACACCGGCCGCCCCTCAGACGGGCTCGGCCGTCGTGCCGCGCAGGACCAGACGCGGGCTGAGAACGACCTCGCAGGACTCGGTCCGGCCCTGGTCGAGGCGTTCCACGGCGGCCGTCACGGCGTACTGGGCCTGTTCGCGGGCGCCCTGGCTGACGGTCGTCAGGTTGAAGCAGCTCAGCCGGGAGAGCGTGTCGTCGTCGTACCCGGCCACGGAGACCTGGCCCGGGACCGAGACACCGGCCCGGGCGAGAGCGGCGAGGACGCCGATCGCGCACTGGTCGTTGAAGGCTACGACGGCCGTGGGCAGACCGCCGCCGTCGAGGATCTGGTGGGCCGCGCGTTCGCCGGCCGCCTCGGTGTGGTCGCCGTGCAGCACCCGGATATGGGCGTCGAGACCGTGCCGGCGCATGGCCGTGCGGTAACCGCGCCGCCGGTCGGTGGCGATGACGCCCCTGCCGCCGTCGATGTAGACGATCTCGCGGTGTCCGAGCTCCACCAGGTGATCGACGATCTGCCCCACACCGTCGTCGTCCGCGGTGCGTACGACGTCCAGTCCCGCGTCCGCGACCCGGCGGCCCACGGCGATCACCGGTGACTTGCGGTCGAGGGCCGCGAGCGTGTCGGCGGGGGCCGTCGGACCGAGCAGGATCAGCGCCTCGCTGCGGAAGGCGAGCAGCGTCTCCACGGCGGTGTGCTCGTCGCGGGTGCGGGTGAGGGTGCTCAGGACCAGGTCGTAGCCGACGTCCTCGGCGGCCGTGTGCAGATGCTCGACGAGTTCGGCGTGGAACGGGCTGTGGATGTCCACCAGGACGCCGAGCAGCCGGGTGCGCCGGCTGGCCAGCATGCTGGCCGTGCGGTCCACCTGATAGCCGAGGTCGGCGGCCGCCTTCAGGACCCGCTGCCGGGTCCGTTCGCTCGGCCCGGCCACCCCTCTCAGCACCAGGGACACCGAGGCCGTGGACACGCCCACCCGCGCAGCCACATCCTCCAGCCTGGGGCGCCGGTGCACGCCGTCCCGGTGCACGCCGTTCGTATGACGTGCAGAATCACCATCGTCCACTTGTGCCTCCCCGCCGCAAATCTCCTCGCGCAACACCCTTGACACCCTCGCGAAACAAGCCGATAGTACCAGGACTTAAAGCGCTTTAAATTGTCCTGATGTTCCGACCAAGTCGGCCCCGGCGCCCACAAGGCATCCGCCCTCGACTCGGCCCCGCGCGCCCACCGCGTCCCACCCGCGCTGCGCGAGCACAGGGACCACTCCGTAGCCGCAGATCCATCACTCCCCTGCACAGTGAGGTGCACGAAGCATGAACCGCACATTCCTTCCCCGCTCCCGCAGACTCGTCCCCGTCGTGGCCGTGGCCGCAGCGGCAGCCCTGACCCTCGCGGGCTGTTCCAGCAGCTCGGGCGGCAAGAAGGCCGAGGAGGAAGCCGCCGGCGCCTCCGCGGGCAAGGCCGACACCCCCCGGATGACCATCGCGATGGTCACCCACGCGCCCTCCGGCGACACCTTCTGGGACACCATCCGCAAGGGCGCCGAGGCCGCCGCCGCCAAGGACAACGTCAAGCTGATCTACTCCAACGACGAGACGGCCGGCGACCAGGCCAACCTGGTGCAGAACGCGATCGACCAGAAGGTCGACGGCATCGCGGTCACCCTCGCCAAGCCGGACGCGCTGAAGGACGTGGTCGCCAAGGCGGAGAAGGCCGGCATCCCGGTCGTCGGCCTCAACGCGGGCCTCAGCGTCTGGAAGGAGCAGGGCCTGCTCTCGTTCTTCGGGCAGGACGAGGCCGTCTCCGGACAGGCGCTCGGCACGAAGATCAACGGAACGGGCGCCAAGCACGCGCTGTGCGTGATCCAGGCGCAGGGCGACGTCAACCTCGAAGAGCGCTGCGCCGGCGTCAAGAAGACCTTCGGCGGCAAGACCGACATCCTCTACGTCAACGGCACCGACATGCCGTCCGTCAAGTCGACGATCACCGCCAAGCTCAAGCAGGACAGCTCCATCGACGAGGTGGTCACCCTCGGCGCCCCCGTCGCGCTGACCGCCGTGCAGTCGGTGTCCGAGGCGGGCAGCAAGGCCAAGGTCGCCACCTTCGACCTCAACAAGGACCTCGTCTCCGCCATCGAGAAGGGCACCATCCAGTTCGCCGTCGACCAGCAGCCCTACCTCCAGGGCTACCTCGCGGTCGACTCGCTGTGGCTGTACAAGACCAACGGCAACTTCAGCGGCGGCGGCGAGCAGCCGGTGCTGACCGGCCCCGCCTTCGTGGACAAGTCCAACGTAGAGGCGGTCGCCCAGTTCGCCGCGAAGGGCACCAGGTGATGAGTGTGACTCAGCAGGCTGCGCCGGCGGTGACCACACCGCCGGCCTCCGGCCCCCGGCAGACCGACGGCCGGACGGCTCGACGTCCGCTGGCCCTGCGGCTGTTGGCCCGCCCCGAGGTGGGCGTGTTCCTCGGCGCCGTCGCCGTGTACGTGTTCTTCCTGGTCTCGGCGCCGCCGGTGCGGGACGGCAGCTCGATGGCCAACATCCTGTACCAGTCGTCGACGATCGGGATCATGGCCCTGCCCGTCGCGCTGCTGATGATCGGCGGGGAGTTCGACCTGTCCGCCGGCGTCGCCGTGATCACCTCGGCGCTCACCGCGAGCATGCTCGCCTACCAGCTCAGCATGAACGTGTGGGTGGGCGTGATCGTCGCCCTCATCGTGTCGCTGGCGGTCGGCTTCTTCAACGGCTGGGTGATGGTCCGGACGGGGCTGCCCAGCTTCCTGGTCACGCTCGGCACGTTCCTGATACTCCAGGGCGTCAACCTCGCGGTGACCAAGCTGATCACCGGGAACGTCGCGACCGACGACATCAGCAGCATGGACGGCTTCGAGCAGGCCAGGAAGGTCTTCGCCTCGTCCTTCGAGGTCGGCGGCGTCCAGGTGAAGATCACCGTCGTCTGGTGGCTGGTCTTCGCGGCGCTGGCCACCTGGGTGCTGCTGCGCACGAAGTACGGCAACTGGATCTTCGCGGTCGGCGGCAACAAGGAGAGCGCCCGGGCGGTCGGCGTGCCCGTGACGTTCACGAAGATCTCGCTGTTCATGCTGGTCGGCTTCGGCGCCTGGTTCGTCGGCATGCACCAGCTGTTCACCTTCAACACCGTGCAGTCCGGCGAGGGCGTCGGCCAGGAGCTGATCTACATCGCGGCGGCCGTCATCGGCGGCTGTCTCCTCACCGGCGGCCACGGCTCGGCGATCGGCCCGGTCTTCGGCGCGTTCATGTTCGGCATGGTCCAGCAGGGCATCGTCTACGCCGGCTGGAACCCGGACTGGTTCAAGGCCTTCCTCGGCGTGATGCTCCTCGGCGCCACACTCATCAATCTGTGGGTCAGCCGCACGGCGACCCGGAGGTGACCGATTCCATGACAACCACCCACGACACCAAGGCAGCCCAGGACACCTCCGCTGTCGTCGAACTGAAGGCCACCGGCAAGGCGTACGGCAACATCCGCGCGCTGCACGGGGTGAGCCTGACCGTGCACCCGGGGAAGGTGACCTGCGTCCTGGGCGACAACGGCGCGGG